>JAAYXG010000621.1 GCA_012516015.1 Lysobacteraceae bacterium
CAGCATTCCGCACATCACGAGCCGAGAGCCGCTCTGGGACAACCCGGCGCTTCGCCAAGAGGTGGACGACGGTCGGCACTACCTGCCGGGAACGATGCTCGGGGAGCGCGAGACGATCGTGACGAGCGCGATCGACGCGCGGCCCGAATACCTATTGAGACTCCCGGGGTCGAGTTGGCTCCCGGTACTGGCGGGTCTCGGCACGGCAGCGTTCTTCCTTTCGCTCACAGTCAAAGCGTTCGTTGCCTCCGCGATCGGCGCAATCATCGCGCTAGTGAGCATCTTCAAGTGGTTGTGGCAGAGCGAGCCTGCACCCACGAATCGGTTGTACGACGTCGGCGGCGGCGTGAAGTTGCCCGATCACATCGTCGGCCGTCGCTCGCACTCATGGTGGGCGACCGTCGTCTTGATGCTCGTCGACGGCACGATCTTCTCCTGTCTCTTGTTCGCCTACTTCTACTTCTGGACCGTCTCCGCTCGTTGGCCACCGCCTCCGTTCGACTTGCCGGACGGGGTGACCTCGATCGCCGCCGCCATCGCTTGGGTCGCAAGCGCCGGCGTGTTTTTCGTGGCACATCGGTGGCTACGCGACAGCCTCGGCCGCGGTTCGCTGGTTGCGTTGCTCATCGCGGCAACGGTGCTCGCTTGGACGGCTCTCGCCTTCCATTTCATGGCGCTGTCGGATGCGAACGTGCGTCCCGATCAACATGCGTACGGTGCGGTGCTCTATACGATGCTTGCATGGCAGGGATTGCACGTCGTGCTGGCCACGCTGATGGGCGGATACACGGCCGCGCGTGCGCTGGCCGGAATGATCGACGCCATGCGCCGCAATACGTTCGACAACACCCAGCTGATGGCGTACTACACCGTCGCACAGGGTCTCGTCGTGCTGCTCGCGATGCACGCGCCCAGGATGTCTTGAAGGAAAGATCGCCATGAACGTCGAAGCGCCGATAGAAGGACCTCGGTTCACCCCGGTGGCGCTCTTCATCTGCGGCAGTCTGCTCATCTGGGCGGGAGATTTTCTTGCGGCCTATGTGATCGCCGCGCTTGCATGCGCCAAAGGGTGGATCGAGCTGACGGTGGTCGGTGTACCCCTTGTTGCCTTCGTCGGTACGGTGCTGACGCTCGCAGCGTGTCTGGGCACGATTGCGATCCTTCGCTTCGCCGTCAAACGTTTGCAGGCGAACGGTCAACTCGATGCCTCGATGCGGTTCATCTACTTCCTCGCGGCCGCGCTCGGTATGCTCGCGCTCATCGCGATCCTGTACACCGCGCTGCCGGCGTGGCTACTCGCGACGGAGTGCGGCCGCAGCTAAGAAGAATTACTCTGGCCCAGCACGCCACCCACGCCTGCCAGGTAAGAAAGGAGACGATCTTCTTCTTTCGGATCTCTGCGTCTCTGCGAGAGAATCTTCTTTACTGGCCTTGGCGCGCTTTGCGCGATTTTCTTGCCCGAAAAGCGGTTGGCGGAGAAGGACAACATTGATACCGTTGCACGCTCGAATGCTCCGCCAGGCATGCATAGGGAGGCATAGATGTTCGATCTCGACGCAATGATGACGCGGTCTTTGCTTCAGAACACGCCGCTTCAATGGCTCACCGCCGTCGTCGTCGCGCTCCTCGTTTATCTGGCGCTGATTGCTGCGCGGCGATTCGTGCGTCGCTACTACGCACGCTTTAAAGAGACGCCTCGCGAAGAGCTCTTGGAGATTCCGTTGCAGGTGCTGAGTCGCACCACGTCGTTTTCGTTCTTCGTGTGGGCGCTTTACGCCGGTTTCCAAACGCTGACGTTCAGCCCGAAGCTCGGGCAGATCGCGAACTCGATCATCACGATCTCGCTGTTCTGGCAGGCGGGTATCTGGGCCGTTGCCGCCGTAGGTGCATGGCTCGACCGCAAGCGTCGTCGTGCTCTCGAAGTGGACCGCGCAATGGCCGGCTCGCTCGGGATCATCGGCTTCATCGTCAACGTCGTGATCTGGTCGCTGGTCTTGCTCCTGACGCTCGACAATCTCGGCGTCGACATCACAGCGCTCATCGCCGGCCTCGGCATCGGCGGTATTGCCGTCGCGCTCGCCGTCCAGAACATCCTCGGCGATTTGTTCGCATCGCTGTCGATCACGCTCGATCGTCCGTTCGTCGTCGGCGACTTCTTGATCGTGGATGAGTTCCTCGGTTCCGTCGAATACATCGGCATCAAGAGCACGCGCCTGCGCTCCTTGAGCGGCGAGCAGATCATCATGTCGAACGCCGATCTGTTGGGCAGCCGGGTGCGGAACTATGGGCGTATGGCCGAGCGCCGCGTCGTGTTCGCGAATAGCTTTCCGTACGATACGCCGATCGACAAGATCGAGCGGATCCCCGGGATCATCAAGGAGGTCATCGAGTCTCAGCCGCTGACACGCTTCGATCGCAGTCATTTCTTCCGGCACGGTGCCGGCGCATTCGAGTTCGAGACCGTGTACTACGTGCTCTCGCCGGACTACAACAAGTACGCCGATACGCAGCAGGCAATCAATCTGCAGCTACATCGAGCAATGGAGCAAATGGGCGTCAAGTTCGCCGTCCCCGTTCAGCGATTGTTAATAGACGAGTCCACGCTAGCGGCGCTTCGCGATGCCTCTAAGCTTGCGCCGCGCGCGGGGGAACAAAGCGTGTGAAAGTGAATAAGCGGAAGTCACTGTCGACTCCGGCTTGAAAGGACTTGCGCGCAGCGTGACAATTGTGCTTACGGCGCCGCCCAACGGCTTTGTTGTTTCTCGATATAGACAGGTGATCGATGCGTACATCCAAATTGTTGACTATTTTGGCCCTGGCCGGTGCATTGAGTGCGTTTAGCTCCTTTGCGGCTGCCAAGACGTGCAGCGTGGAGATCGCCGGCAACGATCAGATGCAGTTCGACAAGACGAGCATCGCGATTGCCGCAGACTGTACCGAAGTCGAGCTCACGTTGAAGCACACCGGCAAGCTGCCCGTGACCGCCATGGGTCACAACTGGGTGCTCACGAAGACCGCAGACTTCCAGCCCGTCGCGACTGCGGGGGCTTCTGCGGGTCCTGCAAACAACTACGTGCCGAAAGACGATGCGCGCGTGATCGCATTCACGAAGCTCGTCGGCGGCGGCGAGTCGACGTCGATCAAATTCTCGACTTCGAAGCTCGAGAAGGGCGGGGACTACACCTTCTTCTGTTCTTTCCCCGGCCACTGGTCATTGATGAAGGGCAAGCTCACGTTCGGCGGGTAGCGTCGTCTTGGGAGTAGCCGGCTTGCGCCGGCTACTCGAGCTAGTGGCACCGCCCGAGCCTACAGTCACTTCACGGAGCGACGGCCGAGACGCGCGATAACCGCGGCGTCGCTTCCGGCGCACTATGGCCGTGGCGTAGCCTCGTCACGAAGCGCTGCGCCCATGCTTTGATGTCGTTCGTCTTCAAGATTTCGAGCATCGATGCATGTCGCTCGCGCCGTTCGCCAAGCGACATGTTGAGCGCTGTCTGAATCGCGTGCCCCACCGCACGCGAGTCATAGGGATTCACCAATAGCGCCGCGCCGAGCTCGCGAGCGGCGCCTGCAAGCGTAGACAGGACGAGCACGCCTGGATCGTCCGGATCCTGTGCGGCGAGATACTCCTTCGCGACCAAATTCATTCCATCGCGTACTGGCGTCACGAGCCCCACGTGCGCGGCGCGCAGAAAGCCCATCAATGCTTCGTGCGGGAAGTTGCGATTGAGATAGCGGATCGGCGTCCAATCCGTATCTGCGAAGCGGCCGTTCGTGCGGCCTGTCGCTTGCTCGAGCGCACGCCTGATTTCGCCGTAGGAATGCACATCCTTGCGTGAGAGAGGCGCGATCTGCAGATATGTGACGTGTCCGCGGTTGTCCGGGAAGGACTCGAGGAACTGCTCGTACGCCGCGAAGCGCTCGAGGAGTCCCTTGCTGTAGTCCAGACGATCGACGCCGATGACGAGCTTGCGTCCGTGCAGGCTGTCGATCATCTTGCGCACGGTTTGCGTCCGGTATGCCCGCGTTGCTTCCTCGCGTATGCCGTCGACATCCACCCCGATGGGAAACACACCGCTCTGAACCGTGCGATCGCCGATCCTGATGCTGTTGTCGGCGTTGATGTGTGCCTGCGGAATGCACTGTTCGATGGCCGAGTGAAACGACACCAAGTCGCTTTGTGCCTGGAAACCGACGAGGTCGTACGCTGCGAGGTCGCGCACGAGCTCCGAGTGCGTCGGCAAGACACGCAGGGTTTCGATGTATGGAAAAGGAATGTGCAAGAAGAACCCGAGCGGCGCACGCACTCCGTGCTCGCGCAGGAGGCGTGCGAGCGGCACGAGATGATAGTCGTGCACCCAGATCGCATCGCCCGGCTTGATGAGCGGCACGAGCTTCTGCGCGAAGATGCGATTCACCGCTTCGTATGCATCGTAGTCCTCGTGGCGGAAACGGAAGCGGGTCGGCATGTAATGAAACAGCGGCCAGAGCGCTTCGTTCGCAAATCCGTTGTAGTAGCGTTCGAACTGATCGCGCCGCAAGTCGAGCAGCGCATACGAGACGCCGTCGCGAATGTGAATCTCGGGATCGCCGGGATCCTGGTCGATGAGCTCGCCGCCCCAGCCGAACCAAA
>JAAYXG010000622.1 GCA_012516015.1 Lysobacteraceae bacterium
CCGGACTTGATCAGGTCCTTCGTGCGACCCGTAATGATCAAGCTGCCGTCGGCGTCGATTCTCGCAAGATCCCCGGTCGAGAACCATCCGTCCGCATCGGTTGCGGGCTGCTCCTCGCCAAAATAGCGCTCGATCACCGAAGCGCCCCGCACGCGTAGATGCCCTTCAGAGCCGCGTTGCTCGGGGAGCGGGCGTCCTTCGGCATCGGTAAGCAACAAATCGACGCCGATCGACGGGCGGCCGCTTCGCGCGTCTGACCGCGTCGGCTCATGTATCGGCGAAACGGTCCCGGTCGGCGACAGCTCCGTCATGCCCCAACTCGTCTGCACCTTGACGCCGAGGCGCGATTCGATGCGCTCCATCAATGCGGGCGGCAACGGCGCACCGCCGACGATGATGCGCTCGAGCGTCGGCACGTCGCCGCCGTTCGCATCGAGATGTTCGACGAGTCCCAACCAAACTGTCGCGATGCCGACGCCGACCGTGACGTTCGCTTCGTTGATGAGAGACGCGAGATGTGCGCCGTCGATGTGTCGCCCCGGAAGCACGAGCGTCGCTCCCGCGGCCGGCGCGGCGAACGGCAAGCCCCACGCATTGGCATGAAACATCGGCACGACCGCGAGCACGGTGTCGCGCCCCGAGATCGCCATGACGTCGACCTGCAAGAGCCGCATTGTGTGCAGGAAGTTCGAGCGATGCGTATACGTGACGCCTTTCGGCGCGCCGGTCGTGCCCGAGGTAAAGCACAGCCCGCACGGTGCGGTCTCATCGAAGTTGCCCCAGCGCGCTTGGCCGCGCGCTCCTGCGATCAAGGGCTCGAGCGCACGCACGCGCGGCGATCCGGCGTCTTTTGTATCTCCGCCTGACACATCGATCGTAAGAATCTTCTCTATCGCGGAGGCTTCTTCCGCAATCCGCTCGGCAAGCGGCGCAAGGTCGGCACTCGCAATCACGATCCGGGCCTGCGACTGACGGACCATCGCGGCGAGCTGCGCTGCGGTCAAGCGCGGATTGAGCGTATGACACACCGCGCCCATGCCCATGATGGCGTACCACACCTCGAAGTGCGCTTGCGTATTCCACGCCAACGTCGCGACGCGCTCACCCTGTCGAATGCCGAGATCTTCGAGCACCGTCGAGATGCGGCGGCTGCGCTCGTAGAGATCCGCATAGCCGATGCGATCGACACGCCCCCGCTCGCGTGCCGAGATCACTTGCGCTTGGGGGTGCCATTTCGCGGCGTGTTCCAGCAGCTTGTCGAGCGTCAGCGGGAACGATTGCATCGCGCCATCGATCATCGACATTGAGGCGCCTTGGGAGGAAGCGGCGGTGAGACGATGCCGAAGTTCCAGTTCCACGGAATGCCGCCCTGGGCGCGCCGCCGACACACGACTTGTTCGTTGAGCTCGTACATGCCGGGAAGCAGATGCTTGCGGACTCGCGGCGCGTCTTCGAAGTGCAAGTAGGCGCGCTCTGCGCCATAAGGCAACCATTGCGGTTGCCCTTCCGCGCTCGGCACGCCGTCGCGCGCGAAGGCGACCCAATACTCCGCCATCGCATCGGCGAACCGCTGCTCGCTCGCGGTGTCCGGCACCTTCGGCCAGAGCGGCGGCGTGCGATCGGCGGTCCCGAAGATGTACGGGATCTCGCTCGCGTGAAACGCGTGCAAGTCCATTTCCTCGGCCGCCGGATAACCATGATCGAAGTAATAGAGAAACGATGGCGCGCCGGCCGCGGTTTGCTTTGCGACCAACCGTTCGGACGTCCAACCGTAAAGCCCATCCCGCACCGTCGCGAGCACGCTCTCCGACAGGTCGGAAGCGGGATAGAGCTCGAGGAAGGTGTCGGCAAGATCGCCGTAGCGCTCGCGAATCGCTGTCTCGTAGGCGGCGGCACTCTCCGGCGGCGGCGGCGCAAGGATGCGCAGCGAGCGAATCTCGCCGCTGTTGAAGCCGACGAGCATCGGCACCTTCGCCTGCTCGCCGCGATCGAACGTATCGACGAGCTGACGCCGAAGGATGCGGCCGTCGATCGTGAGGAACGGGAAGTACCCCGCTTGCGCGGCCGCATTCGTGATTGCCTGCGCATCCATCGAACGCAAGCCCGCCAGGTCGCCCGCGCCGACTTGGCCGGCAAGCCAAACGCCGATCGATTCCGCGGCAACATCGCCATGTGGGCTCTCGCGCAAATGCGGCGCCGAGATCATGTAACCGCTTTGCACGATTGCCTTTGCGAATAGTCCGCGCGCATCGGGCGCGGCAAGCAAATACATGACGCTGAGCGCGCCCGCGGATTCGCCGGCAATCGTGACGTTGTTCGGATCGCCGCCGAACGAAGCGATGTTGTTCTGAATCCAGCGCAGCGCGGCAATCTGATCCAGCAGACCGTAGTTGCCGGAGATGTTGCGGCGCGACTCCGCGCTCAGCGCCGGATGCGCGAGATAGCCGAGCACGCCGAGTCGATAGTTGATCGAGACGAAGACGACGCCTCGCTGCGCGAGCTTTGCGCCGTCATACATCGGCTCGCTGCTCGCGCCGCTCGTGAGCGCACCGCCGTGGATCCAGACGAAGACCGGTGCACCGCGCGCGTCGGCGGGTGTCCAGATATTGAGGAAAAGACAATCCTCGCTCGTCGCCGGAAGCTCGTGCGCGTAGATGCTGACCGGACGGGGCTTCGGTTGAATGCAGGCAGGGCCGAAGCGGGTCGCATCGCGCGTGTCTTGCCACGCCGGCATTGGCCGCGGCGGTTTCCAACGGAGTGCCTCAGTGGGCGGCAGTGCGTACGGAATGCCTTTGAACACGTGCAAGCCGTCGAGCGCCTCGCCGCGGAGCTTTCCCGCCGGCGCGTCGACGATCGGGTCGGCATCGGCTTGCACCGCGAGCGGCAGCGCCAGACAAAGCGCCGCGATCAGCGTCCGAATGGACATGCGTGTGTCGATCACTGCGTCTCTCCGTTGTGTTGCTCTCGCTTCAAGGCGCGCGCCAACCAGAGGAACGACGCTACCGCGAGCACATAGAACGGCACGAGCGTATAGAAGGCAAGCTGCAGAGAACGATCCGGGTGGCTCGCCTGGAAGTAGTCGCTCACCGCGCCGAGATACGTCGGCCCCAAGCCGAGACCGATCAAGTTCATGACCAACAGCAACAGCGCCCCGGACAGCACACGTTGATCCGGCCGCACCTCCTCTTGGACGAGCGTGACCGCGGGCGACAGATAGAAGTAGTTGAGCCCGGTGGGCAGCGCCAGGAACACGAGCGCGAGCTGCCAGCTCGGCGCCCAGACGAAGCCGATGAACAACGGAATCGCGATCACGAGGCCGATCGCCGGAATATAGGCGTACGCCGTCTTCGCTCTTGGAGCGAACCGATCGATCAGCCGGCCCGAAGCGTACATGCCCGCGCTCACGCCGATGCCGAGAATCAGCGCGTAGTAGAGCGCGACTTCGTTCAGCGTCATGCCCTTCTCTCGCATGAGAAACAGCGTCGTGAAGTTGAGCACCGCATACGTCACGAACTGCGTGGCGCCGCACGCAAGCGAGACGCGCAGCAAGACGGGACGGGCGAAGAACACGCGACAGGCCGACCAGAAACCCAGCTCCGCGGGCGGCGCCTGCCGATGACTCATCGGCCGAGCGTCGAGACCGCCTCGCACAGGCTCGCGAACGAACAGCCATACGACCACGGCGGTCACGATTCCGATGATGCCGATCGCGATGAAGGCGGAGCGCCAACTGTACGCCGCCGCGACGGACGCACCGAAGGCGACGCCGAGCGCCGCGCCGATCGGCGGCCCGAAGTTGAAGATGCTGAGCGCGGTGCCGCGCGTACCGGAGGCGAAGTAATCGGAGATGATCGCGTACGACGGCGGAACTCCGCCAGCTTCACCCACGCCGACCGCCATGCGCGCCGCCGCGAGCTGCGGGTAGCTCGAGGCGATTCCGCAGGCCGCGGTCGCCGCACTCCAGAGCGCACATGCAATCGAGAGCACCTTGACCCGATTCGTACGATCGGCGAGCCAACCGACCGGAATCGCGAGCACGCAATAGAACAGCGCAAAGTACAAGCCGCCGATCAGCCCGAGCTGACCGTCGGTGACGCCGAGCTCGTCCTGAATCGGTTTCGCCAAGATCGACAAGAGCTGTCGATCCAAGAAGTTCAGCACGTAGACGAACGTGAGGATGCCGAGCACGCTCCATGCGCGAGCGTTCGGCCGCGCGTACGCGGCCGACTGCGCGCCCGATCCTGCAAGCCCCTGTACGGCCTGCATGGATTCGTTTCGAGCATCCACGCTAGAACGCCTTCAAGACGCGAAGACCGAACTGCCGCGGAGGTCCGACGAAACGCAGACCGGAGTTGATGGCGCCGACGTAGTGCTGATCCGTGAGATTGGTCCCGTACAACGTCGTGATCATGTCGCGATGTCGCCAGGCGATCTGCGCATTGACGATGTTGCGCGCCTCGACACGATCGCCGCGCGTTTCGTCCTGAAAGAGCGTCGCCCATTGCTCGGACACGTGGCCGTAGTTGATCCGGGGCGTGACGGTATCGCCGCTCGCCAACGCGAACACGTACTGCATGCCGATGTTGAACGTCAGGTCCGGCGCGTACGTTTGATCGCGCCCCTCGAGATCGATGCACGATGGGCTCGCCGGCCCGGTTGCGGGATCGCATGCGCCGAAACTCGGGACTCTCGGGTCAACCGCGAAGAAGCGTCCAAGCGAGCTTCGCATCCAGCCCAAGCCGGCATCGATGGAGAACGCACCGAACACCGCTTCGAGCTGCGCCTCGAGACCGTAGATTTCGGTCGCATTCGGGTTGTTGAGCTCGAATCCGAATACGGGGATGTCGGGGTAGCCGACGGTGACTTGGAAATTCTCGTACTCGTTGTAGAAGGCGTTGATCTGCGTGCGCAGATTGCCGCCGAGCCAACCCGCTTTCCAGCCGATCTCGTAGTTCGTGATCTCCTCCGCGTCGAACGGATCCGGCAGCCCTAAGCCCACCGGCACGTTGAGGCCGCCTGGACGAAAGCCAGTCGCGACGAAGGCGTAGACGAAATTGTGCGGATCGATCGTCCAGTTGAGCGCGACCTTGCCCGACAGATTCGAGAACTCGGCCTTCTGATCCTGCGTGATGGGCAATCCGTATTGATCGACGAAGATGTGATTCGTCGTCGTGCTTTCGGAATAGCGCGCGCCGAGCTGCAGCTCGAAGCCCGCCGCTAGATCGATGCCGATCTGCCCGAACACGGCCGCCGTCTCTTTGGGGTTCGTCCCCTCGAGCTCATAGCGTCCCGTTCCGGGCACGACGATGTAGAACTCGCCTGGCGGGAACTCGTATTCGTCGTGTTGATAGTACGCGCCGAGAATCCATGAGACGCGTCCGCTGTCGGGCGAGATGAGATTCAGCTCTTGCGAGTAGATCGTCTCGTCGACCGCATCGCCGAACAAAGCCTCGCCGACGCTCGTGCCGTCGAGATCGGCGCGGTACTCGGTTCTGCCCTGCTGATAGCCGGACACGGATCTCAAGATCGTGCCGTTCTGAAACTCGTAGTCGATCTTCAGCACCGAGCGTCCGAAGCGATCGCGCGCCATCATCTCGCCGTTCGCCGTGATGTCGAACGGATCGTTCGGCGAATTCACCGGGTCGGCGGGATAGCCGCTCAGATCGAGATAGTTGTAGTCGTTCTTCCAGAGCACCGACAGATTCGACGTCGGCTCCCACAGCATGCCCAAACGAACGCTGCCTGTGCGGACGCCATCGTCGCCGGTGTACGGGCCTTCGATGTCGTAGAAGCTGTCGCGATCGATCGTATGAAACGCGATGCGTGCAGCGAAGGTATCGCTGACCGGCAGGTTCACTGCGCCCTGCGCGCCGAGCTCGTCGTAGTTGCCGACATGCCCCTGAATGTAGCCGTGCACGCCGCCGTTGATGACGGGATCGTTCGAGGTCACGAAGACCGCGCCGCCGGTGGCGTTCTGCCCGACGAACGTGCCCTGCGGGCCGCGCAGAATCTCGACACGCGCAATGTCGTAGTACGGCTCCGCCGTGAAGTAGCCGGGAAACGTCGCGACGCCGTCGCGATAGGTGATGACGCCCGTCGTGGTCTGCGTATTGTGCTCGGCCTTCCCGACGCCGCGTATGTTGAAGTCGATGCCTTGGCCGAAGTTGTTGACGGTGGCCGCCGGCGACACGAATTGGAGTTGATCGACATTGACGACGCCGCTATCCGCGAGCCGCTCGCCCGTCATGACCGTCGCCGCGATCGGCGTGGTCTGCAGGTTCGTCCGGCGCCGCTCCGCCGTCACGACGATTTCCTCCAGCGTGAGCGTATCGCTGCGAGCGGTTGTCCGATCCTCCTCCTGGTCGACCGTTTGCGACTGCGCGTGCGCCGATACCCCCATCTGCAAAACGCCGCAGGTCATCGCGAGAAGTACTGCTCTCATCGCTCCCCCCGTTCTTTTGTATCGCGTCGAGGTTTGAGTAGACGCTGTGTGGCGCAGTGAGCCACCGAACGATCGCGATGTCAATACTCACTCACGTGTGAATGAGTGTCGAGGGCGTCGGAGGGGCCTCTTTCTGACGTAGGCGAGCCCACGCCGAAGCGTGGCAAAATGATGGACTTCGTTTCGTTCACCTGCGCAGCATTCTCTCGTGTCGACCTCTCTCACGCCGCTCGCCGAATCGCTCGCCGGGGAATTTCCGGACGCGCTGCGGCAACGCGGTGCCGACTACTTTCGCTCCGGCCGCGTGAACATCGACTCAGGCTCTTCGCAGCGCGTGTCGGCGAGCGTACGCGGTACCGAGCTTTACCAGGTCGAGCTCGCACGCAAACGTCACGTCATTCGCGCTCTGTGCACGTGTCCGTACTTTTTCGAAGCGAGAATCTGTAAGCACGTGTGGGCGGTCATCCTCGCCGCGGACGCCGAAAGGCTGCTCCACGGCGATGGCGGTTGGGTCGAGCTGGAATCCATGGATGAGGAAATCGATGGGAACACGCAAGGCCGCTTCGAAGAACGTACCGTTACGCCGCGCGGATCGGCGCCGGCCCGCGGTTGGCGTCGGCAGCTCGCGATCATCGACTCGAGCGCGCCTCCGTCTCCGCGCGAGGCATGGTCCGACAAACGCGAGCTGCTCTACGTCATCGATCGCACCGGCACGCTCGGAGGTGTGGGGCTGTACTTGGAGATCTGGCACCGCGAGCGAAAGTTGGACGGTACATGGGGCAAACCGAAGCTCCGCCCCTTGCCTCACGGATTGCTGCTGCAGTTACGCGATGGCGACGACCGGTACATCTTGGCGTCTCTCTCCGGAGCGGAACCGGACTACCTCACGTACGCTCACGGCGGCCATGCGGCTAGCTATTACAGCAGCTCACCCGAGATCCGACGGCGACTCGTCCCTCCGCTCTTGGAGCTGCTCATGCCGATGCTATGCCGCACGGGCCGCTGCCGCTTCCGCATGGACCCGCGCGACGATGAATCCCGGTGGCTCACGTTGCAGTGGGACGACGGCGAGCCGTGGCAGTTTCGCTTGGACGTCAGACGCGCCGATCAGGCACCGCAATACGAGGTGCGCGGCACATTGACTCGCGGCAGCGAGCGCATCGACTTGGCGACACCTTCCTTGCTCGCGAGCTCGGGATTCGTCTTCATCGGCGATCGCGTCGCGCGCTACGAGCCTCGCAACGCATACAACTGGGTGAAGGCGCTGCGCGAGCAGCGAAGCGTGTCGGTACCGATCGAGCAAATCGATGAGTTCGTGGATACGCTGCTGCGCCAGCGCGAGTTGCCGGCGCTCGATCTTCCCGAGGAGCTGCGTTACGAGGAAGCGAGCGACACGCCGCGCCCTCGCCTCACGGTGAAACCGTCGCCGGAAAGCTGGCAGCGCGATCGCCTGCGCGCCTCGCTCGGCTTCGACTACGACGGCGTGATCATCGACGACAAGCATCCGAGCGCGGTTGTACTTAAGGGAGATCGTCGTGCGCTTCGGCGCGATCGCGCCTACGAGCAAACCGCTCGAGAGCGCCTTTTCGCGCTCGGCCTGCGCGAGCTCACGGGCGGCTACGAAGCCAACCCGGGATTCGAATTTCCCGCCTCGCGCCTGCCGCGGATCGTGCACGAGCTCCTGACCGACGGATGGCGCATCGAAGCGCTCGGCAAGCTCTATCGCGCGCCCGGTCGCTTCAAGCTCGAGGTCGCTTCGGGCGTCGATTGGTTCGAGCTTCACGGCGCCGTCGAGTTCGGCGATACGGACGCGCAACTTCCCAAGCTGCTCGAAGCCGCGCGAAAAGGCGAAGCGCTCGTCAAGCTCGACGATGGTTCTTTCGGCTTGTTGCCCGAAGAATGGCTGGCGAAGTACGGGATTCTCGCGAGTCTCGGCGCCGCACACGGCGATCATTTGCGCTTCGGCCGCACGCAAGTCGCCGTGCTCGATGCGCTGCTCGCCGCGCAGCCGGAAGCGAACGTCGATGAGGTGTTCGCGCGAGCGCGCGATGCACTCGCGCAGTTCGACGGCATCCGTTCGGCCGATCCGCCTGCTGGCTTTCAAGGAGAGTTGCGTCCCTATCAGCGAGAAGGCCTCGGTTGGCTCCACTTCCTTCGCGAGTTCGGTTTCGGCGGCTGCTTGGCCGACGACATGGGGCTGGGCAAGACGGTGCAGGTATTGGCCTTGCTCGAAGCGCGCCGCGCCGCACGCGAGCAGAATCCACGCATGGGTCCCTCTCTCGTCGTGGTGCCGAAATCGCTCGTCTTCAATTGGAAGCAGGAGGCGGCTCGATTCGCGCCGCGGCTGCGCGTGCTCGATCACACCGGGCATCAGCGGCGCAAGAGCACCGAGCACTTCGACGAATACGATCTGCTGATTACGACCTACGGCACGCTGCGCAAGGACGCCGCGAGCTTCAAGGACATGCGCTTCGACTATGTGATTCTCGACGAGGCGCA
>JAAYXG010000623.1 GCA_012516015.1 Lysobacteraceae bacterium
TAAATGTCCTTTTCAGCCAGTCTGCAGGAGCTTCAAAGCCAATCGGCGCAGCAATGGCTGGAGCGCGCGACCCGAACGTTGCCGAAAGCGCTATCGGTCGTTCTTACCATCGCGATCGCATGGCAACTCGTGCAACTCACCTGGATGCTGTTGGAGCCGCCGGTCGAAGCGGACAACGTCCCCATCGTCGCGTCGACTGCGGCCGCGAACCGCCCCAAGGGTGTGGATGTCCAGGCGATCGTCAACGCGAAGCTCTTCGGTGCGGCGCAAACAGCCACGCCCGTCGCCGGGCCCGCCCCCGAAACGCAGCTGAACCTCGTCCTCTCCGCGGTTTTTGCCGCCGACGATCCCGCGAAAGGTCTCGCGATCATCGGGGAGTCCGCGCAGCAAACGAAGGTCTATTCCGTCGGCGATACGATCCGCTCCGGCACGCGCTTGCACGCTGTATACCCTGACCGGGTCATTCTCGACCGCGGCGGCGCGCTCGAAACCCTCGCGCTGCCGAAGCGCAATCTGGTCGCGGCGGTTCGGCCGCCGCCGCCCAGGCAGCCGAATCGAGTCGTCGAAAACCTCCGCCGTGTCGCCGAAACGAACCCGACCGCTTTCGCCGAGATCGTGCGCCCGCAGCCGGTGTTCGCGAACGGCGTGCAACGCGGCTATCGCGTCTACCCTGGGCGTAATCGCCAGCAGTTCGCAAGGTTGGGCCTGCAACCGGGCGACCTCGTCCTGGCGATCAACGGCACGCCGCTCGACGATCCGCAGCGCGGCATGGAGATCTTCAACACGATCGGCACGTCCGACAGCGTACAAGTCACGATCGAGCGTAGCGGACAAACGCAGGACGTCACGCTCAACATGGCGCAAATCTCCGTTCCGGATGCGGACAACGTCCCGCCCCGCGACGGACGGCCAAGGGGCGGCCCGCAACAGGGCGCGCTGCCCTCGCCGGACCAATAGATGCGAACGGAGACCACGATTCGGCATGCAATGGGGTTCATCAGAACGAGACATCGGTCGCATTTACTTCGTGCGCATCGGCTTTCAATCTGCAGCAGGCCTTGCGGCTGCGAAAAACGTTGAGGACGCCCAATGACGCTCTCGAAAAACAACAACGCCGCCCGTCAGCGCACGCGGGGAGGCGATGACGTCGCGCGCCGGGCGGCGCGCGTTCGCTCGTTTGCGTTCGGCTTCGTGTGCGCCTTCGCGTGGACTGCCGCACCCGCGCAGCAGCAGCAGCAAACGATCACGCCGGCCTTTCGCGACGCCGACATCACTCAAATCATCGAGGCCGTGAGCACGATCACGGGCCGCACCTTCATCGTCGACCCGCGCGTGCGGGCGAACGTCACGATCCTGTCATCGACGCCGATGTCGCCGGACGCGTTCTACGAAGCGTTCCTTTCCATCCTCCAGGTACATGGGTTCATGGCCGTGGAGTCGGGGAACGTGACCAAGATCCTGCCCGACGCGAACGCCCGTCAGGTGCCGGCCAACGATCTGCCGGACCGCGTGAGCCCGACTTCCGATGAGATCGTCACGCAAGTCATCGAGATCCGAAACGTCAATGCAGCGCAGCTCGTGCCGAGCTTGCGACCGCTCATTCCTCAGCAGGGTCATCTCGCGTTCATTCCCGGCACGAATACGCTCGTGATCTCGGATCGCGCGAGCAACGTCAATCGTCTGATGCGGATCATCGAACGCCTCGACCGCGCCGGCGACGATGCCATCGATCTCGTGCGCCTCGAAAACGCGAGCGCAGCCGAGATCGTGCGCGTCGTGAACACGTTGTTTGCGGGCGCCGCTGCGGGCCAGCAAGGCGGCGATCCGACGAACGCGGTCAAGGTCGTTGCGGACGATCGCACGAACAGCGTGCTCATCTCGGGCGAGCAATCCCAGCGGCTGCGGATGAAAGCGCTGATCACGCACCTCGATACGCCGCTCGAAACCGGCGGCGACACGCAGGTGCGCTATCTCGAATACGCCGACGCCGAGGCGCTCGCAGGCAAGCTCAAGGAACAGGTCACGGGCATCGTGCAGGCAACGACGCCGGGAGGACCAGGCGGTCAGAACCCCGCGGCTCAACAGGCAGAGCGCAGCGTCACGATCTGGGCCGATCCGCAAAACAACGCACTCATCGTGACCGCGCCGCCGAAGATCATGCGCTCGATCATGTCGGTCGTCGACAAGCTCGACATTCGCCGCTATCAGGTTCACATCGAGGCCATCCTCGTCGAGATCACCGCGACGAAGGCCTCGGAGCTCGGCATCAACTGGGCGATCGACGGCACGAATTCCGATTCGACGGTGCCGGTCGGCACGTTCAATCAGCCGGTGGGCGGTACGAGCATCCTCGACATCGTGCAAGGCATCGCGAATCCGGAGAACATACCGACCGGTGCGCTTCGCGGCGTCA
>JAAYXG010000624.1 GCA_012516015.1 Lysobacteraceae bacterium
GAGCGCTCGTGTACGCGGCGACGCACCTTGGGCAGGTAGTGCACCGCACTGGAGCGACGCCTGTGACAGCGCGGTTCATCGTCGATGCGAACGAATCCGAGCGTCGCTGGACGCCACCGCCGGTGCGCACGATCGACATCGCCCTCGACGTTCCCGTTCCGCTCGCGCCGGCGATCGAAGTGCCGATCGAAATTCCGCCCGCTGCGAATCGGATGGTTGCGCGCGAAGTGGCTAGCGCACCGACGCCGACACGAGCGCAGGCGGCGCCGAAGCTCATCTCCGCGGTCGAGTACGTGCGCGAGCCCATCCCGCGCTATCCGCCCCAATCGCGGCGTCTGAGAGAGCAAGGCCTCGTGGTATTGCGCGTCTTGATTGATGAGAAAGGTCAAGCGTGCAGCATCGAAGTCGAGAGCTCGAGCGGCCACGTGCGCCTCGATCATGCGGCGAAAGAAGCGGTAGCTGCGGCGGCCTTTCGCCCGTATGTAGAAGATGGCGAGCCGCGCAGGGCGTTCGTACTCATCCCCATCGAGTTCTCTTTGAGCGGTCGCGCTTGATCTCCGTCGATTGCAGCCGAGCGCTGCGACAACGCGGCAACAGAATGCCGTCGCCACGCACGTGCGCGGTGCATTCGAGTGTCGCCGCCAACATCGGAAAATCCTCTGTTTTTAAACGTTGCGGCGCGATCCCCCGAGGCGCGCATCCGTGTGCAGGATGCCGCGGCGAACGGTTGTGCGAACTCTGAGACGTCAGCGCGGTCTGTATGCAGATGCACGCAAAAGCGGCCATATTCTGTTTCGGAGTGCTTGCCTTCCGCGTGGAAACTTTATACCTTGCGCGGCGTTTCTGCGGTCTTCCGTGACTGTAACGTCAATCCGTAATCTACGGTGTACCTTGCGACGTTACTCGTTCGGCCCGGGGAAACGGGGGTTTGTATGCCGCCGCGAGCATACTGAATCGAACGAAAGATACGGGTAACGCACTAATCCCTGCGGGGCTGCTTCCAGACCCTGCATTTACATCGTTGAGCTGCAAAGCATGCCTTACGCACCAGCAGACACTTCCTTTTTTACGCGCCGTACTCTCATTTTCATTGTCATCGTGTTGATGCACGTTGGGTTGGGTTGGGCGCTCAATTCAGGTCTCTCGCATAGAGTCGTGTCGGCTGTGCTCGGCCCGATCGAGACGCGGATGATCGAGGAGGCGCCGAAGATCGACGAGCCGCCGCCGCCGCCGCCGCCGAAGATCGAGACGCCGCCGCCCTTCGTGCCGCCGCCTGAAATCGCGATCGACATCCCGATGGATGCGCCGCCGCAGACGGCGATCACTCAAACGACGACCGTCAAGCCGACGGTTCAGCCGCCGATTCAACCGAAACCCGCGGGGCCGCCGTCGACCGCGCCGAGAGTGGATCCGCGGCGTCCCCCGACGAAACCTGAGTATCCGGCCTCCTCGCGACGCGCTGGTGAAGCAGGCACCGTAGTTCTGGAGCTGTACATCCTGCCGAACGGACGCGTCGGTGAGGCGCGTGTACAGAAATCCAGTGGCTTCCCGCGGCTCGATGAGGCCGCTGTACGGGAGGCAAAGCGTTCGTGGCGGTTTATCCCAGGCACTGAGAACGGTGAACCCGTCGCTATGTGGCATGCGACCAAGGTTACGTTCAATTTGACGGATTAAATCCGCGCGTCAGAACTCACCCTCAACATCAAGGTCATAGCTTCATAAGTAGAGGACACCGTTCCATGGCTCCCACAACCGGCACCGAAGTACAAGAGAATCCTTTTGGTCTTGAACAGCTCTGGGCACAGAGCGATTTCGTGATCAGGGGAACCCTTATCGTCCTGGTCATCATGTCTTTTGGCTCGTGGTACATCATCTTCACGAAGCTGTGGGACCAGCGTCGCCTCCGCAAGTCCTACAAGGAGATGGAGAAGAACTTCTGGACCGCAGGTAATCTGCGGGACGGCATCCAAAAGCTCACCGGCAAGGACAATGCGTATCGGATGATCGCCGAGGACGGCATCCGCGCCGCTCAGCACCACGAAGGCCGCCTCACGGATCAGGTTCCGTTGCACGAGTGGGTTGGCGCTGCGCTGTACCGCTCGGTCGAGAGCGTTTCGAACCGCCTGCAGTCCGGTCTGTCGTTCCTGGCCACGACCGGATCTGTCTCGCCCTTCATCGGACTGCTCGGCACCGTGTGGGGTATTTATAACGCGCTCATCGCGATCAGCATGGAAGGTCAGGCGAGCCTCGACAAGACGGCCGGTCCGATCGGCGAAGCCTTGATCATGACGGCCATCGGTCTCGCGGTCGCGGTGCCTGCGGTCATGGGCTACAACTGGCTGCTGCGCCGGAACAAGGACATCGTCGAAAAGCTGCGTTACTTCTCGTCCGACATGCATGCGTATCTCGTGAGCGGTGCGCGCGTCGAGAGCGGGACGCCGGCTACCCCCCGTCCTGCCGCTGCAGCGGGCGCGGCTGCGCGCAAGTAATCTGAGCTCGACGACGGCGCCGGAGCGCACACATGAAC
>JAAYXG010000625.1 GCA_012516015.1 Lysobacteraceae bacterium
TACACCGTCCTTCTTTTTCACTTTCTGTATTCCGAACTCGGCAATCTCACGTCCAAATGTTGGAAGTGCTAGAGGCTCCTTCTGTCGTTCTTCACACCATACGCAGTATGCTTCGTAGAGAGATGTCGCTGAGACGGTGTGCCCGTCCTGACTGTCTACGCTCTCCTTGTAGAACCGCTGAACGTCCGTCTCCGGGACCAGCAGCTTTTGCGGTTGGGCGGGCAACGTCCGATTGTCGTTGGCGCCGGAACGCGGCTTTCTGATCGCCACGGCCTCTTCAGGGGCCGCCACCGCTGCCGCAGCGGTGCTCGTCTCAATCGTCGCCGTGACAGGCGCGGACAGGGCTTCGCGATCGTAGAGTCGCCACTGGCTGAACGCGACGTACATGCCGAACATGGACCCTACTTCAAGGAGCAGCGCGATGAAAAAAGTCATCGCCATCTGAACCTGCTCCATTTCGAGGCCGGTGACCTTCGAAAGCACTGCGGCTTGCGGGTCGGCCTCACTCATGACCGTGTCGCCGTCGGTCGCGGCAAGCTTGTCCTGGATCTCGCGAATGCGGCTCTCCAGAGTTTCGGCTTGCTTGCCGGATTCCATTTCGGCGGTCAGGCCGTGGAAGGTCTGACAGAACGCGCGGCTCTTCGGCAGCGTCGCGTCCGTGCACCCCTTCGTCGACGTCCAGGCACGATCGCTCTTCATCGCGTCGAGCTCGCCTTGTACCGCGGCCGCGGGACGATGCTGCGGGATCCAGGACAATTGATCCTGGGCGCGCTTCAGGTCGGCCCGATGGTCTTGGTAGACTTGAGCCTCGACCGCGCGGTTGCCGGCCGTATCGAACCGGTTCAGCGCAGCGTGGCCAAGCGACGAGGTCAGCGAATAGGCGGTGACGACGACGCCAAGAACAGCGGCGGCGGCGGCCTGTGACCACATCTTGTTTCTGATAGCGGCGAAAAGAAAAAACGGGATCAGTGCTTTGAGGCAGTCCGCCGCGGCAGACGCCGCGCCATAGATCTGTCCGTCCATCTCGGTTCGCCCGAGACTGATTCCGAAACGCCAGTTCATCGTGGCTGATACGATTATGAGTACGCCAGCCGCGAGAACACCCAACACGCCTAGAGCATGTCTCATTGCCCTCTCCTTTGAGGATACCGCGCCGCCCGAATGGCGACTTCAAACGGTCCCAATCCGTTTTGGATCTGGAGGGAGACAGACCGAACAGCCACGACGCCGGACTCCGTGCCCGACTGAAAGCGCATCTTCCTTGCCTGTTGAGCTAGGACCGCCCCCCAAGGCGATCCATCAGGATCGGTCGACGCCGCCCCCCGGCGGACAACCCGTTAGCTGAACCCGCTTGCGCCGCGATCACTTGTACACAGGCGACACCGCCGCTCGATGTCCTTGTGCACAATTGAGGCGCACGCCAGCGAATACCACGCAGAACACATCCCTCGGCGGTCAGGCTAGCGCGATTCTGCTTGGGGCAGCTATCATTTGTTAAAGAGAATCAGGCGGGTACGCGGACGCTCCGAATCTGCACTGCCAAACTGCATCACGTGTGACTGTTCTGCACACCATTTTCGTCCACAGCGTATGCAGAATTTATGCACGGGTTTTCCAGAAAACACTTGGAAATTCCACAAGGTATCCACGACTCGCAAGAGCGTTTCGTACGCGGCGCCGGTCCGTCCTCAGACGCGTGCAGCGGGCCCGCGCAGCAAAAGCGATGCGCCTTCGTCTTCCGTCGCCGCGGCCCTGCGGACACACATCAAGTAAAACGCGCCCGCGCTGTAGCGGGCGGCACCGGCGCGCATCCAACCGGCGAAAAGGCGTTACGAAATCGTGTGCCGCTTGCCATTGGCGTGGCCCTTGCCGGTTATTTTTGATAAACTTCATCCGTGGGGAAGAGTTGTTCACTCCGGCGAAATCGGGCATCGGCGGAGTTCGACTTGGCAACTCTTCGAACGAGGACGCATAAGGCGAGAGTGCGCGTTCGAGTTTTCTCGGTCGCGCTGGCGCCGTGGCTCGGAGACGTGTGATGCGATGGTATCTCGGTTACCCCGTCCTTGCTCTAGGGCTTGGCCTTGGCGGAAACACGTTGTTTCCCGGCAGTCAATTCGAAGTCGGAGCGGTAAGCGACAGCGTGCGCTCGCGAGACGCCGATGGGCTTGGCGCTGCGCGCGCCACTGACGAGCCGGCGGATCATCTCAGACATCGCCGGTCGCGGCTGGCGGCTTTTTCGCCGGGGGCGTGGCTCGCGCAGGCCGATCCACAGCCCGCAGAACCCACGATGTTCGAA
>JAAYXG010000626.1 GCA_012516015.1 Lysobacteraceae bacterium
ATGCACGCGCCGCTCGACGAGAAGACCGAGGGCCTCGTCTACGCCGACATCGATCTCGGCATGATCTCGCTGGCGAAGGGTAAGCGTCCGGTATTGGCACCCTTGAGTTGAGTAGGCGAGGCCACAACGATTGTGTCCACCATGTTGGGGAGTGGACGCAATGCAGGTTGAGTCATCGAGCAGTGTCGAGCCGGTGATCGGGATTCGGCGCGACGGCAAGCGCGTGTTCGATGAACGTTTCAAGCAAGCGGTCGTCGACGAATGCCTGGCAGGTGATGCATCGGTGGCGTCGGTGGCGATGTCGCATGGCATCAACGCGAATCTTGTGCGCAAATGGATCGTCAAGCGCCAGCGACCCGCAGTCTCTCTCGCGCCGGCGACGGGCACGACGACGATGCTCCCGGTGACAATCGAGGCGAGGCGTCCCAGCCTTGCGGGGCCGGTCGCAGTGCGCAACGGCGTCATCGAGGTCGAGCTGACGGGTGGACGGATCCGCGTACGCGGCGCGGCCGACCTCGCGGCGTTGCACAAGGCGATCGAACTGTTGCGATGATCGCGTTGCCGACGCGCACGCGCGTGTGGATCGCCGCTGGTGTGACCGACATGAGGAAGGGCATGGACGGGCTGGCTGCGATTGTGCAGACGGCGCTCGGCGAGCGCCCGTTCTCGGGCGACGTGTTCGTGTTCCGAGGACGTCGCGGCGACCTGGTGAAGCTGCTGTGGTGGAGCGGCGACGGCATGAACCTGTACGCCAAGCGCCTGGAACGCGGCCGCTTCGTATGGCCGCAGGCAACGAACGGTGTGGTTCACCTGACATCGGCGCAGCTGTCGATGCTGCTCGAAGGAATCGATTGGCGCAGGCCCGTTCGCACTTGGCAGCCGCAGTTCGCCGTGTAGCGAGAACGCTTGAGCGAGATGCGCAAGATGCATCGCGCCGATACAACCAACGACGATACCCGCTCTCGTAGAATCGCTTGGTGCCGATCGCATCGAACTCCCTGCCGACCGACATCGAGATGCTGCAGCGTCTGGTCGTTCTGCAGCAATCGGCGATCGATGAACGCGATCGACAGCTCGAAGAGTTTCGCCGCAGCCACGAGGCCGCGCACAGCGAACTCACACGTAAGAAAGCCGAGGCGCTGCATCTACGCACCTGGATCGAGAAGCTCGAGCTGCAGATCGCGCGCTTGAAGCGCATGCAGTTCGGCCGCTCCTCGGAGCGGCTGGCGCGCATCGATCAGCTCGAGCTCATCGTTGAGGAGCTCGAAGCGAGTTGCGCGCAGATCGACTCTGAGAGTACCGCGCCAGCAGGCAGCGCCGCTGCCACGCCGAGGAAGGCACCGACGCGCAAGCCGCTGCCCGAGCATCTGCCGCGCGAGACGCTGCTGCACGAACCCGAATCGAGCTGCCCGCAGTGCGGCTCGCAGATGCGCCGCATCGGCGAGGACATCTCCGAGATGCTCGAGTACGTGCCGGCGCACTGGAAGGTGCTGCGCCACGTACGGCCGAAGCTCGGTTGCCGATGCTGCGAGCAGATCGTGCAAATGCCCGCCGCTTCCCGCCCGATCGAGCGCGGCTTCGCCGGCCCGGGGCTGCTCGCGCATGTGCTCGTCTCGAAGTACGCCGATCACCTGCCGCTGTACCGCCAGTCTGCGATCTACGCGCGCGACGGCGTCGAGCTCGAACGCTCGACGCTGGCCGACTGGGTCGGTGCCGCTGCACGCCTGCTTACGCCGCTGGTCGACGCGTTGCGCCGCCATGTGCTCGGCGCCGCGAAGCTGCACGCAGACGA
>JAAYXG010000006.1 GCA_012516015.1 Lysobacteraceae bacterium
AATCGATACGGCGTGGGCTTGTCGGCGCTGACCGCGATTTGAAACTCGCCTTCCGTCCTGAATTTGAATGCGAGCGGCTCGCCCTTCGCCGTACCTTCGCGAAGCGGTTGGTTCCACGCGTACTTCGTGAGCCGAACTGCGACTTCATCGCGCTCGCGCACGGGCCGAACCAGCACGACCAACGGCATGTTCATGTTGAGGCCGTCGACGAGAAAACGATGAGGCGTGCTGCCGGCTTCGCCTTTGACGACCGCCGTCTTGCCGTGCTCGACGCCCTCCATCTTCTTCAGCTCGAGCTTGTAGCTGCGTACTTGCGCCGGCTCCGCAGCGGAGACGAGAGACACGCAAAAGAACGCCGCGAGCACAGCTATTCCGCGCGCGCAGAATGGGCCTCGTGCGAACATTGCTGAATTCCTCCCCAGAGCTCTCGACGGCTTGTTGTCGGCAATTCGAAGTCGTCGCACGAGTGTCGCCGCGCCTCATCGAGAGGTCAAGCAGGACCGCGTACCGTCGTGGAGTGGAACCGCCGACGCGGTGTGGCGTTGCTATCTCGTGGCCAGCTTTGTCTCCATCGGGTTTCGATCTTCAAAGCGCGCTGCCGTGCGCGGTTCGCTTGCGGCCTCGGAAAGAATGACACTGCAGCGCGAGCTGTGGCGCAAGCGCAAGCACGGCCTGGTGAGACACGTACCGCACGTGCTCAGCGCGGGCATCACCGTCAGCCGCTCTCATACGAGCTCGATGGTCTCGAACACGTGCTGTACCGCGCTACTCTTGCAAGGTGCTCCCGCACCCGCGAGCGCTTCTCCGCCCTAGATCTCGCTCGCGTGCTTGTCCGCACCCGACGGCCGAGCCTCGGGTCGATCACACCACCTGCGGGGCGTTTTCAACGTGCATCCCATGGCAAAAGGGAGTCGTACTTCCGGTGCGGCAGCGCTCGAGGTCGGCGCACCGAGCGTCGGCGCGAACGCTGCCGGCAGAATGACGGGAATCGATGCGGCGCGCGGCATCGCGATGGTGTTCGTGTGCGTCAGCCATGTGCGTTACCACTTCCACGACAGCGTCCCAGCGCTCTATTCGCTGCTGACGAACGTCACACGGCTCGCGACACCAACGTTCCTGCTGCTGAGCGGATTCGTCGCGGCCTACGTGCTCTCCAGCGGCAAACGTGCGGCACGCATCAATTTGATCGATCGCGGTCTGTTCGTGCTCTTCGCCGGACACTTGCTACTCAACTGGGTAGAGCTGTCCAGAATCAGTTTCCAGGAATGGATATTCGCTCGCGTCACGGTAACCGATGCGATTGCCATTTCGCTCATGATCGCGGCCCTCGCGACACGCCTACCCGCAGCACTGCTTGCGATCGTCGGCGCAACGCTCGCGATCGTCTCTTGGCCTATCGCGATGCTGTGGGAGCCCGTCGCGCCCGCTGCGCGCTACCTAGGCATTACGCTCTTCAACGTGCGGAGCGAAGCGAGCCCGCTCGCAGACTCGGCAGTAGTGCCGTACGTCGGCTTGTTCTTGATTGGCATGAGCTTGAGCCGATGGTGCTCGGCGCAACTCGCCGCACGCGACTACGTCGCTGCCGCTCGCAAGCTAACGAGGGTCGCTCTGATCGCCGTCAGCAGCGTCCTCGCGTCGATTCTGATGTGGTACCTCCTCAAGCCGGTGCTGCTCGAAAGCATGAGCCCCCCGACACTCGATTTCGCGCGGCTCACGCTCGACCCCAGGTCCAAGTTGCCGCCGAGCCCTGCCTACTTTGCGTTCTACGGCGGAGGCGGATTGTTGATCGCAGCGATCTGCCTCATCGCCCGACCCGCTTTCCTCGTGCGACCCATCGTCAACTGGGCCGCAACGCTCGGACGTGCTTCTTTGATGTGCTTCGTCGTCCAGGACTGGCTGTTCGTCTTGACGCCGGCACTGCTCGGATTCACGAAGCTGCAATCGATTCCCTTCTGGACCGCGTATCTCATCGTGTCGCTGCTCGTGCTGCACGCCTTCGCGATGCGCTGGGATCGCGTGCGAGCGAATCGCTTTCTGACGATCGGATTGAAGCAGTCCTACGCGGCACGGCAGGCA
>JAAYXG010000627.1 GCA_012516015.1 Lysobacteraceae bacterium
ATTAGGAGGCGTGACGGGTGACGAGCGACGCGTGACGAGCAAGAAGCGCGGCGCTCGCCGTGCTCCGGTCTTCCCCGTCACTCGTCACATAATGAGCCGCTATACTCCGCTGCTTCGAATTCCGGAGCTGCCCTCATGCGTCTCAGCCTGCTGTTTCCCGCATTGCTATTCGCCGGCCTCGGCATTTCCGTCGAGGCACAAGAGCGTGAGCCATTCTCCATCGAGCATCTCGTCCGCTTACAGCGGGTCTCGCAGCCTGCGCTCTCGCCGGACGGCCGCACGGTCGCGTTCACCGTTCGCGACACCGACATGGCTGCGAATCGCGGAAGGCAGGATATCTGGACGCTGGATCTCGAGACGAAAGGTGCCCGGCCGGTGCGACTCACGACGCACCCCGACAGCGACCATTCCGCGCAGTGGTCCAGCGATGGCGAGTACCTCTACTTCCTGTCGACGCGCAGCGGCTCTTCGCAAGTCTGGCGCATCCCGAATCGACGCGGCGAAGCCGAGCAAGTAACGGACTTGCCGCTGGACGTGGGTTCGTTTCGCCTCTCGCCCGAAGGGACTCGGATCGCGCTCACCTTGGAGGTCTTCCCCGACTGCGACACCCTGCGCTGTACGAGCGATCGACTGGAGCAAGCGACGCAATCGCCCGAGACCGGCATGACGTTCGACCGCATCTTCGTGCGTCACTGGGATACCTGGCGCGACGGGCGTAACTCGCAGCTCTTCGTCGCGCCGATCGAGAACGGACGCGCCGGCGAGCCGGTCTCGGTGAGCGCGGCACTCGATGCCGACATTCCTTCGAAACCCTTCGGCGACGCGAGCGAGTATGTGTTCTCGCCGGACGGGACGAGGCTCGCGTTCAATGCCCGCATCAAGGGCAAGTCCGAACCCTGGTCGACGAACTTCGACATCTATCAAGTCGCGATCGACGGGAGCGGGCTCACAAACCTCACCGAGGACAATCCGGCGTGGGATGCGCAACCGGTCTACTCGCCCGACGGCCGGTACCTCGCATGGCGCGCGATGAAGCGGCCGGGCTTCGAAGCCGATCGCTTTCACGTCGTGATCGCCGACCTCCAGAGCGGCGAGCGGCGCGCGCTCACCGACGATTGGGATCGATCCGTGAGCACGATCGAGTTCTCGCAGGATGGCCGCACCCTGTTCGCGACGACCGACCACTTCGGCCAACACCCGCTCTGGTCGATTGACGTGAAAACGGGCAAGCCGACGATGCTCACAGGGCCGGGCCGGGTCGAATCCTTCAGCGTCGGCGCGAAGACGATCGTCTATTCGCTGGCCTCGCTCAAGTCGCCCGCCGAGCTGTACGTTCTGACGATTCGCAACGGCGAGCTCCGTGAGTTGCCGAAAATCAACGGCGAGCGCCTCGCGAACGTCGCACTCGGCGAGCCCGAACAGTTCACCTTCATCGGAGCGAACGATGAAACCGTCTACGGGTACGTCATGCGGCCCGCGAATTTCGACCCGAAGCGCCGCTATCCGATCGCCTTCATCGTGCAC
>JAAYXG010000628.1 GCA_012516015.1 Lysobacteraceae bacterium
ATGATCTCCGCAAGTAATGCGTAGGCCACCGGCAGCATCCCGCCCGCGGCAGCTCCCATCATGAAGCACATGAAGACGTTCCACCAAAAATCGGGCATCGCGCCGCAGATGGAAGTGCCGATGAACATCACGGACGACAACAAGATGGATGCGCGCCGACCGTAGATATCCGCGAGCCAACCCCAGAGGAACGATCCGACGACGGTGCCGGCAAGCGCAGCGAACGGCAGCCACGCAACCAACTCGTCGCTCACGCCGTATTCCGCGCGCATGCCGGGCGTGACGAACCCGAGGCTCGCGGGCTTCATGATGTCGATGATGAGCGCAACGGCGAGCAGCGTTGCGAGTCCCCAATGCGCTTTCGTGAGCGGTGCGTCTTCCGGCGGAGCGATCGTCTCGACGTCGCTCTCGCGAGTGCGCTGTACCACGGTTCTGGGCAACAGTCCGTAACCCGCGAATCCGACTCCGACGACGATCGCCAACATGCCCCAAAGCATCTCGGCGTCCATGGGCATGCCGACGAGCATGAAGCCGTTGTGCCGGCCCATCCAGTACATCGGGAGATGGAGTACGACGCCCACCGTCACGAGCGCGCAGCCGAGCCAAAAGGCCGGCGTATTTCGCCCGTCCTTCAGAAGGGTGGGTTGCACGATGATGCTCGCTCTAGGGTGATATTTCGGTCTGTTGCTCGGGCGGCGCCTTCGGTGCGATTTCGCGGTGGCGCCTGTATATATTATGGGCCTATGATGACTAAGGCGCAGCCTATTAGTCAATTCGATCGCTCGCCGATTGTCGACACTGATACAAAGAATTGGCTTTCACGAGCTCGAGCGCGTAGCGTAATAGTTTCACGCTATCGACCTGCCCATGAACGAGATCGAGATTCGACATCTGCGGTATTTTCTGGCCGTCGCCGAGACCGAGAATTTCACGCGCGCGGCGGAGCGCTTGAGGATTTCGCAGCCGAGCATTTCCCAGCAGATCACGCAGCTCGAGGCGGCGCTGCGCACTCCGCTGTTCAAGCGCGTCGGCAAGCGCGTGTTTCTTACGCAGGCGGGCGCGACCTTTCGTAAGGGCGCCGAGGTCGTGCTCCGCAAGCTCGACGCTGCGTGCAGCGCCGTCGACAACATTTCCGGCCTCGTCGTGGGGCGCGTCGATATCGGTGTGATTCCGACGCTTCATTTCGCGTGGGTGCCGTCGGTGCTCGGCGAAATGGCGCGCGCCTATCCCGGCGTGACGATCGGCGTCCATGAGCTCGCTTCGAGCGGCGTCGAGACGGAGATCGAGGCGGGGAGGTTCGATCTCGGTTTCGGGCTCGTGACGCACAACTCGCCGAATATTCGCTACGAGCGTCTCGTTTCGCAGCCGTTTTCGCTGATCGTTCCGAGCACGAGCGCGTACGCGAAGCGCAAGGACATCGACTTGAAGGAGCTCGAAGGCGAGCGGCTCGTGATGCTGCCGGACAGCTTCGACATCCGCCGCGCGGCCGATGCCGTGCTCATCCATGCGAAAGTCCATCCGCACGTCGCGTTCGAGATCGACAGCATCGACGCCGTGCTGTCGAGCGTCATTCAGGCCGGTATGCCTACGTTGCTGCCCGCGATCGTGCTGCGCGGCCGCGATATGCCGGGGCTGCGTGCCGTGCCGCTTGCCGGCAAGACGCGCGAAATGGAATTCGGCATTCTCTGGCCGGCCACGAACCACGTGGATCCGGCGGCGCGCGCGATCGTCGCTGCGTTGAAAGGCTCGATCAAACCCGCCGGCCGATCGCGCAAGCGGCGGGTGTAGATCGACCCGTGAGATGCTCCTGCGACAAGGGCTTTCCTCCATCCATGTAGATCGGATTTTAATCCGACCCAAGACCTCCCTTGTGTCGGAATAAAAATTCCGACCTACAGCGGGCGCAGGCGTGCGGGATCGCTTAGATTATTGCCATGACAACTCTCAACACGGTCCCGGTTTGGCACGATGTCGACGTCGAGCGATTTCGCGCCGAGATCGCGCCGCAAAATCGGCCCGCCGTGCTGCGCGGGCTCGTTCGAAGTTGGCCTGCTGTACGAGAGTCGAAGCGCTCACCCCGCGCGTTCGCCGATTACGTGCTGCGTTTCGATGCGGGCCAGCCGATCCGCGCGCTCCGTGCAGATCCGTCGGTGAAGGGGCGCTTCTTCTATCGCGAGGAC
Organism: Lysobacteraceae bacterium; assembly: GCA_012516015.1. Lineage (GTDB taxonomy): Bacteria > Pseudomonadota > Gammaproteobacteria > Steroidobacterales > Steroidobacteraceae > Steroidobacter. Next base: position 2,181 of record JAAYXG010000628.1, read on the forward strand.
ATGCGCGGGCTCAACTTCGAGCGCCGCCCAGAAACGTTCCGCTCCGCGCTCGATGCACTGCTCGCGTTGATCGACGTCGAGCAGCCGCCCGCCACTTACATCGAATCGACTCCGATTCCGGAGCATCTGCCGGGCTTCACGCAAGAGAACGTGCTGCCGCTTCTGCCTGCGACCGTCGCGCCGCGGATCTGGATCGGCAATGCGATCACGGTGCAGACGCACTTCGATCTCAACGACAACATCGCGTGCGTCGTCGCGGGCCGCCGCCGCTTCACGCTCTTCCCGCCGGATCAGTTGCCGAATCTATACGTCGGTCCTTTCGACTTCACGCTCTCGGGTCCGCCGGTCAGCATGGTCTCGCTGCAGGAGCCGGACTTCGCGCGCTATCCCAAATTCAAGGAAGCGCTCGAGCATGCGCAAACCGCGGAGCTCGAACCGGGCGATGCGCTCTTCATTCCTTACTTCTGGTGGCACAACGTCGAGTCGCTCGAGACGTTCAACGTGCTCGTCAACTACTGGTGGAATCCCGCGCGCTCGTTCGGCGGCTCGCCGTTCGATTGCCTGCTCCATGCGATCATGACCCTGCGCGATTTGCCGCCCGCCCAGCGCGAGGCGTGGCGCATCGTGTTCGATCACTATGTCTTCCAGAAGAACGGCGATCCGATGGCGCATCTCGCACCGGAGCATCGCGGCATGCTCGGCGCGATGACGCCGCAGAAGGCGCGGGAGATCAGGGCGATTTTGCTGCGGGTGCTTGGCCGATAGGTGATGGGCGTGGGGCCTGCGGCGTGGGGCTCGGGCCAGAGCGCGCCGACGCGCGCTTCTACCTACGGCCCACAGCCTAGCGCTCCGCTCGCGCCTTGCAGTGCTTCTCGATGAACTCGCGATGCGAAGGCATGTAGTCGGCGGACTTGCTGATCGTCTCCTTGATGTGAGCGAGCCGTCTGCGCAGCTCGTCTTCGCTCATCACGTCGACCAGAGGATCGTAGCTGCGCGGGCGGATGTTCTGACCGACCATGACCGCGAACCAGCTCGTATCGTTGAAGAGCTCGTTGTTCTCGCGGAAGATGCGGCCGCGGTCTCGGAACAGATCCATCTTGTGCTGGAGGAAGTCGGGGACGCTCATGTTGCGGCAGTAGTCCCAGAACGGCGAGTCGTTGCGCTCGGTCGCCTTGTAGTGGAGCACGATGAAATCGCGGATCCGCTCGAACTCCCAGGTCATTACGCGGTTGTACTGCTCGATCTCGGTCGGCGAGAACCTGCGATCCGGAAACAGCGTCATGAAGTTCGCGAGGCCGCTCTGCACGAGATGGATGCTCGTCGATTCGAGCGGCTCGATGAATCCGGAGGCAAGGCCCAGCGTGACACAGTTCTTGTTCCAGAATTTCTTGCGGCGTCCGGCGACGAACTTGATGATCCGAGGCGTCGCGCGCGGCGCGCC
>JAAYXG010000629.1 GCA_012516015.1 Lysobacteraceae bacterium
AGCCCGAGAATACGCGTAAACGCGGCTCGGATCGTCGAGTGCACCGCCAGCGAGTGTCGACCCGCCAGGATTTCGTAGCGAAGATCCGGCTTCTCTATGCCTCCGTCGTTCCACACACGCACCAACGTCGGTCCGCTCGTCGTATGTATCGCACGCACGTAGCTGTCGTGCTCCCACACATCCACGCGATTGGAGGCACGTCGCTGCAGCACACGCACGGTGGCTTCCAGATGGAACGGAGCATCGGCGAATAGATGGCCTTCCCGCGATCTTCGCATGCGCGGCTTCATCGATGAGGCGCCATCGGCCGCGGCCGGTAACGTCGTTTGAACGCTCTCATACGAGTCCAAGATAACAGTCATCGGTCCAAATGCATCCTCGTCGATGACAAAAGGCGCAAGGAGAGTCTGCTCTCTCGGTCGAATCCTTCAAAGCGATCGATATTCGTGTCAGGTATCGGTGGACTCGATGGATGCGAGGCGGATCCCGCATCCCGCGACGCTATTCGAACTCACAGGTCGCGCGATTGCAGCGACCTCATATCGATGAGATCGATTCAATGCACGAATATTCTTCGCTTGTCTGATGTATCGAGCGCTCCTACCGTTCCTTTATCGGTAGCTCATGCGGAGGGTTCAGTGATGCGCAACGTACATCGAGAGCGGCAAGCTCGAGCGGTACACGATCCTCTCGGCCTTGCGTCACATGCTAGCGAGGCGACGGCACGGGCACACGCGGATGCTCAGGATTCGTCCGTCAATCCGTTGTGGATGATCAGCGCGGCGCTCGCGGCATTCGTCGTGCTGCTGGTCGTCGTCTGGTAGCCCGAGACCGCCGCCTTCCTATCGCCGCTCGATCGCCTCGGTGAAGAGGTCGTTGATGTAGCCGGGAAGCGCGAACGCCGCTCGGTCGACTTCGGGCGTGTAGTAGCGCAGCTTGAGATTGGCTTTCGCATGCCGTGCTTTGATGACGTCGAGCGATACGGCTGCCGGCGAGATGCTGTCGCTCGCCCACCCGAGCGCGAGATGGCCGCCGACGTAGCTCGGGGATGCGAGCAAGTAGCAGCTCGGATATCTGAATACGCTCGCCAGGTTGCGCATTGCGGACGAAAAGTCTTCCGGTTGGAGGAACGGGACGCCCGCTTGCACGACGAGGATGCCGCGCATGCGTAGGCAGCGACGTACGTTCTTGTAGAACTGCGCGCTGAACAGCTTGCACGCATCGCCTACCGGGTCGGTGGAGTCGACCAACACCAGATCGAACCGCTCGGCCATGCCGTCGATGAAGGTCGCTCCGTCATGGATGTTGAGCTGAAAGCGCTCGTCCGCGAACACGCCGGCATTGATCTCGTCGAGATAGCGTCGCGACAGATCGACGACGCACGGATCCAGCTCGACTTGCACGACTCGGCGAATGTCCTTGTGTTTGAGCACCTCCTCCGCGAGCCCGCAATCGCCGCCGCCGATGATGAGCACGTCGCGAACGTCGCCGTGCGAGAAGATCGGCACGTGCGCGAGCATCTCGTGATAGATGAACTCATCCGCGGTCGTGAGCTGTGTGGCCCCGTCGAGCAGCAGAACGCGGCCGAAACGCTCGTTGTCGAGCAGCACGACGTCTTGGTACGGCGTGGTCGTTCGCACCAGGATCTCGTCCGCGCCGTACGACAGGCGCACGGTGGGATCGAGCGTGTCGTGCACCACTTCGCTCATACGCTCGCTCATCAAACACGACCCCGCAGCAGCTCCTCGATCGCGACGCGCCGGGGCGCGAACGCTTCGAGCAAAACTTCGATGCATCGCTCCGGACGCGCCTGGCCGCACATGAAAATATCGAGCGCCGCGTAGCGCAGCTCCGGCCATGTGTGAATCGAGATGTGACTTTCGGCGAGCACGGCAACACCGCTCACGCCGCCGCTCGATTCGAACGGATGCAGATGGATGTGCAATAGCGTTGCGCCGGCCACCTCGACGCACTTCCTGAGCGTCTGCTCGATCAGCTCGAGCTCGTCGAGCTTGTCGGCATCGTAGAGATCGATGATCAGATGGGCACCGGCGCAGCGCACGCCGGCGCGCTCGATGAAGAAGTCCTGATTAGCCGGCTCAGCGGGCGGATGTTGAGTGACCTTGGTGGAAGTCTCCTGGCTCACGAGCTCCAGGTTCAACACTGAGCGGGCGCCCAACTCAGAGCGGCGCGCTCGCGCCCGACGGGCGGCGTGTGTAGTCATTTACGGGCGATCCTCCGATGACGGTGCTACGAAACATAGAGGCGCACGCCTCCCCCGGTCTCGGCGACCGCGTTCTTTTTTACGCGACTATCATCGTTAGATCCATTAGAATTATTCTATATCCCATTTAGGGAAAGCCTAACTCATATGTCGCTCCATATTCCGCGCCTGAATTATCAACATCTCCTTTATTTCTGGGCAGTTGTGCGCACCGGCAGCCTGCGCCAAGCCTGCGAGGAGCTGAATTTATCGGCACCGACGGTCAGCGCGCAATTGCGGACATTCGAAGAGCGAATCGGCGAGAAGTTGCTCGTGAAATCCGGGCGCACACTCGTCCCGACCGAGACCGGCCGCCTCGTGTTCACGTACGCCGACGAGATCTTCGCGCTCGGCAGCGACCTCCTGAGCGCGCTCGCGCAACGGCCGACGCATCGGCCGATGCGGCTCTCGGTCGGCATCGACGACGTCGTACCGAAAGAGATCGTGCGTCGCTTGTTGGATGCCGTGATCTCGCTCAATCATCCAGTCCAGCTCATTTGCCGCGAGGGCACGATCGCGCACTTGCACGCCTCGCTCCAGGTTCACGAGCTCGACATCGTCATCTCCGATGCGCCCGCGACGCCGAGCCTGAACGTGCGCGCCTACAATCACCTGCTCGGAACTTGCGCCGAGGCGTGGATGGCAACGCCCGAATTGGCCGAGCGCCTGCGAGGCAGTTTCCCGAAATCGCTGAATGGCGTTCCCATGCTGTTGCCGACGGACGATACCGCCATTCGCGGGTCGCTCGACCTCTGGCTCGATAAGCAAGGCGTACGTCCCTATATCGTGGGCGAGTTCGAGGACTACGCGCTGCTGCGCGAGTTCGCGCGTCACGGCGCGGGGGTCGCCCCCGTACCTGAAGTGCTCGCGGAGCAGTTTCACAGGGAGTCGGGGCTCGTGGCGCTCGGCACCGCCGGCAAAGTGCGCGCCGAGTTCTATGCGATCTCGACCGAGCTCAAGCTCAAGCACCCGGCCGTCGTCGCCATCCTCGACAAGGCCTCTGAGCTGTTC
>JAAYXG010000630.1 GCA_012516015.1 Lysobacteraceae bacterium
CGAGTCCGGCGTGCTCACGGGGAAAAGCCCGAATTGGGGCGGCTCGCTCGTCCGCCGCGAGGCGACCGGCTACGGCCTCGTCTACTTCGTCGAGGAGATGCTGAAGGCGCGCGGCCAAACGCTGGAAGGGAAAACCTGCGTCGTCTCCGGTTCCGGCAACGTTGCGATCTACGCCATCGAGAAGCTTCAGATGCTTGGGGCGAAAGTCGTGGCGTGCTCGGATTCGGACAGCGCGATCCACGACCCCCAAGGGATCGATCTCGGCACGCTGTCGAGACTCAAGGAAGTCGAGCGAAAGCGGCTGCGAGAATATGCGGAGGTGCATCCTCGCGCACAGTGTCTGGCACCCAGTGCGTTGTGGAGCATCCCGTGCGAGGTCGCCCTGCCCTGCGCCACGCAGAACGAGTTGCGCGATGAGGACGTGCGCACCTTGATCAAGAATGGCTGCATGGTCGTCGGCGAAGGCGCGAACATGCCGACGACACCTGGCGGCATTCGGCTGCTGCTCGAAGCGGGCGTCGCATTCGGCCCCGGAAAAGCCGCAAACGCGGGCGGCGTCGCGACCTCCGCGCTCGAGATGCAGCAAAACGCGAGCCGCGACGCGTGGACGTTCGAATACACCGAAAAACGCCTCCAAGAGATCATGTGCAGAATCCATCAGGAGTGCCATGACGCCGCGGAAGAGTTCGGCAGCCCGGGCAATTACGTGCTCGGTGCGAACGTCGTCGGATTCCGTAGAGTGGCGGAAGCCATGCTCGCTTTTGGCGTGATCTAGCCGATCAATGCCGTCATTTTTCTCGATTTCACCAATATCTAGTCGCGCCAATTGAATTAGTTATAAGTTAATACTGATAAAGAAGAATTCTAATAGACCTAACCATTTTCTCGCGGTACAACCAATCTGCGCGGCCTAGTGCCTGCGCTTCTCGTAGGTCGACCCGCGAATGCTCCTTGCAAGCGGGCTTCCCTACATCCACGTAGGTCGGATGAATGGAGTACCGCGTATGGACAAGAGAATCGTCCTCAGCAAACACGATCTGATGCGCCTGCGCGCGCTGTTCGGAACGTACGCGTCTCTGTCGGCCATGGATCGCGAGAATCTCCTCGACCTTCGCGAAGAGGTTGAGCGGGCGAACATCGTCGACACGGACCAGCTTCCGGCCGATGTCGTGGCGCTCGATTCGAGCGTGGTCGTCCGCGACGTCGAAACGGGTGTTTGCAGCAGCTATACGGTCGTGTTGCCGAGCCAGGCGGATCTCTCCGCCGGACGCGTATCGATCCTGGCCCCTCTCGGCACGGCTTTGCTCGGATTTCGTAAAGGAGACGAAGTCGAGTGGTACATGCCGAGCGGGCTGCGGCGCCTGAAAATCGAAGCGGTCACCCAAGCAGAGAAGTCGCCCGAAGATCCTGTGCCCGGTCCCGGAGACCGGCTTGCAGCTTGAGGCGCTTAGTTTGGAGTGGCTTGAGAGATGACGAACCTTCCCGGTGATCTCAGTGATGCGATAGATACGAACGTCGTTCCATTCGTTCGCAAGAGGCTCCTATGCGCGAGCGACTTGACGCCGCGCTCGGATCGAGCCGTACAACGAGCGGCGATCCTCGCCAAGCAGATGAACGCCGAGGTGTTGTTCGTGCACGTCGTCAGCGATCAACAGCCGGAGCGCGTGATGCAGCTCAAAGCGAATCGCGCTCGCGTGCGGCTCATGGTGCAGGCAGAGCGCGCGATGGCTCACTCGCCGGAAGCGGCACGCGTGGAGATTCATCTCGGCAAACCGCTCAAGGTCATCGCCGACATCGCGAAACAATGTAGCGCCGACATGATCGTGCTCGCCGCGCCGGTCGCGCGCCGATACGAGAAGCTCATGGGCACGACGGCCGAGCGCATTCTTCGCTCCGTGGCTTGCCCCGTGCTGTTCGTCAACAGCGAGCCGACCGGCGAGTACTCGCAGGTCGCGGTAGCGACCGACCTTTCGAAGACATCGGTCCGCGCCGCGCAAGCGGTCGCGCGGATGGGCATTTTGAACGGCGCGTACTCCTGGTTCGTGCATGCGTTCGATCCACCGCTGAACGGCATGACGGCAGACGAGCAAACAGCCGCCAAGCAGCTTGAGCTCTACAAGCGCCAATGGTCGGCGCTCGTCCACGCGCAACTCGTCCCCGACTTGGAGGAGGCGGGATTCGACCTGTCGCGAGTCAGCATTTCCGCCGAGCCTGCTCGACCGCTGGATGCGATTCAGCACATCGTCGAGAAGGTCCACCCGGAGCTACTGGTGATCGGCACGAGCCGCTGGTTCATGCTCAAGCGCATGCTCTTAAGCAGCGTCGCACATCAGGTGTTGAGCAGAGTGAGCTGCGACATTCTGGCCGTTCCGGCCGTGGCGACGCAGCGAGAGGAGCAACCGTTCGCGACGCCGCGTAGCCCGGACGCGCTGACGAGAACGAATGCGAGCGCATCAGCGCCGCTCGTGAATATCTAAACATCTTCGGGCGGCACGGCGGCCCTGCGCAGGCGCCGTGCGCGCGTGTGTTCTTCTGCCGGATTTCAGAGGTGGAGTATCGATTACGATGATGCTTTCAGCGAGCCGCAAGCCCACGCACTTGGCCATTCACGCGCCGCCCGCGCACGCGGCGTTTCGGCCGAGAATCCTGTGCGCGTCCGACTTGTCGTCGAAGTCGGAACATGCCATCGCGCGGGCGCTGCAGCTTTGCGAAGCATTGGCTGGCCGCGCCCTGCTCTTGCACGTGATCTCCAACAACGTGCCTCTGCGTCTTGCAGGTCGCAGGGCGGACCGAGCGCAGGATGCGCTGCAATGGCACGCGCGCCAGTTCGCACACTTGAACGTCAAGCCGGAGCTCTCCGTCCGTATCGGGCCTACGCACGCAACCATTGCGCGGGCGGCGCAGAGCTGGGGAGCCGATCTCGTCGTGCTCGGACTGCATCGCGAACGTCCGGCCAACGAGCTCACGTGGTCCACGGCGGAACGAATCGCGCATCGCGTGCGCCGGCCCGTGCTCGTGATCAATACCGAGGCGAAGCGAGATTACAGTGCGGTTACTTTCGTCGCAGGCAGGGACACTAGCCTCGGCGTGCAGCTGGCCGATCAATACGATCTCTTCAGCGCCGCGCACCTGAGCATCGTCCCGTTCTTGCCTCTGAAGGAACGCGGGACGCTCGCGCTCGCTCGTTGGATCGAATCTCGCGATGCCGCGCGCGCAAAGGAGCTAAGAACCTCAGTGGACCGCAGCGTGCAACAAGCGATCGAGGATGCAGGTCTGCATCGCATGGGCGTCGAGCTGATCGGCGGGCACACGACGCCTCGTGCACTGATGGCCCGCATCAGGAAAGGAAAGCGACCACAGCTGCTGGTTGCAGGCCTCAGTCGCAATCCGCTTCGGCTTCGCAGCCTCGCACGATTGTCGGCACTCTCCGCATTGCGGACCCGCGTATGCGATGTGCTAGTGTTTCCGGAGGCGTCGGCGCGCGGCACGCTGCATGCGCCGGCCTTCACTGCTCAGTCAGTCGCGGGAACGTAGCAGCCCGCGACCCAAGCGTCAGCGAGGCTCCCGATGCAAGTGCATACCCATCAGCTCCCGGGTCGTTCGGTCCGATCGCAAGGAGCTAGCAGTCAAAACGGCGAGCGAGCGCACGAAGATCGGCTGTTGGACGAGGCGCTTGCGGCCACCTTCCCGTGCAGCGATCCGATCTCATCGCTTTCCGTAGACGACGTCATTCCGGACGACGAAGAACAAGCTTCGCCTTCTGCGTCCACGAAGGATTCGGACGCGCGTTCGCGGCCTGTTTGACTCTGGCGAAGACGCGAGAACCAGCGCCCCACGAGGCGTCGCTGTCTGGGCGTGTTGTGGAGGCTAGGGTCGGAATCGAACCGGCGTACACGGCTTTGCAGGCCGCTGCATGACCACTCTGCCACCTAGCCTTTGTCGGCGGGCGAAGACGAAAGTGTAATCCAGTCCCCTAAAGCGCGAACCCCGGGAACGAGCCCGGGGTTCGTCGTGAAACTGGAGCGGGAAACGAGGCTCGAACTCGCGACC
>JAAYXG010000070.1 GCA_012516015.1 Lysobacteraceae bacterium
GGGCCGCGTACGCGCGCGTTGATCGGACGAGTGCCGGACTTCGCGTTCTTCCGCGCAGACGGTGTCTTCGGGAGCGCGGAGCTGGTCGCGATGACGCCGAAGCTCGGGCAGTATTTCGGCACGGACAAGGGACTGCTCGTCGTGCGTGCGCCGAGCGACAGCCGCTTGAAGCTCGAGGACGGCGACGTCATTCTCGATATCGATGGGCGTGTGCCGTCGAGCCCTTCGCACGCATTTCAGATACTGAGCTCGTACGAGGGCGGCGAGAAGTTGAAGCTGAACGTCATGCGTCAGAAGAAGCGGCTCACCTTCGAGATCGTCGTTCCCGAAGACGCCGCCGATCATAGGCGCGAGTTTCGACGTGCGCTCCCGCACGCGGCCGTGCCGGCCCGCGGCGTACCGGAGGGCCTCACGTTATAGCGCGCGCTCGCGCGTTCGCGCGACTCCTGCTACCGTGCGCGCCCGATGCGGCGCGCCGATTTTCATTACGACCTTCCGAGCGACTTGATTGCGCAGCGGCCCGCGCCGGCGCGGTCGGCCAGCCGGCTGCTGCACTTGCACGGGCCTTCCGGCGCAACGCGCGATCTCGCGTTCCTGGATTTGCCCTCGCTGCTTCGCCGCGGCGACTTGCTCGTGTTCAACGATACGCGCGTGATTCCCGCGCGTATCGTCGGCACGAAACCGACGGGCGGGCAGGTCGAGATTCTGCTCGAACGCGTCTTGGGCGAGCGGCGCATTCTCGCGCACGTGCATGCGAGCAAGCCGCTGCGTCACGGCGTGCCCATCTCGCTCCCGGGCGGGGCGAGCGCGGCATTCATCCGGCGACATGACGATCTGTTCGAGCTCGAGCTGAGCGAGGAGCCGTTGCCGTACTTCGAACGGTACGGCGCGATGCCGCTACCGCCGTACATCGAACGCGCGAGCGACGCGACCGACGCGAGCCGCTATCAAACGATCTATGCGCGCGAACCGGGTGCCGTGGCCGCGCCGACCGCCGGACTGCATTTCGACGAGCGCGTGTTGGCTCGATGCGAATCGATGGGGGTGCGTTCGGCCTTCGTCACGCTGCACGTCGGTGCGGGAACGTTTCAACCGGTGCGCGTCGAGGACCTCGACCAGCACCGCATGCATGCCGAACGCGTCACGGTCGATGCCGCCGCGTGCGAGCTCATCGCACAAACGCGTGCTCGAGGCGGACGCGTCATCGCCGTCGGCACGACGGTCGTCAGGAGCCTCGAATCCGCCGTTCGAGAGGGCCGCGTGCAACCCTTTTCCGGCGAGACGAGGCTCTTCATACGACCCGGCTATACGTTCTCCGCCGTCGATGCGTTGCTCACGAACTTCCATTTGCCCGAGTCGACGCTCTTGATGCTGGTCTGCGCTTTCGCCGGCTACGATGCGGTCATGCGCGCCTATCGGCACGCCGTACGCGAGCGATATCGTTTTTTCAGCTATGGAGATGCGATGTTTGTTGAGGGGCTTGGGGCTCGGGGCGTGGGGCCTGGGTCGGAGGGGGCGTAGCGGACTAGGGTCGGACCGAGTTGCCGCGGCTGTAAACTACTGCCTTTGAGATCGTTGAGCGATCGCGACAGCGATCGTCTTGCCCAAGCCCCAA
>JAAYXG010000631.1 GCA_012516015.1 Lysobacteraceae bacterium
GATGGAGATGTCCAACCGCCCGTCGCCTCGGTCGCCTCCGCCAAACCAACTGCTCGGCTCCCGTATCGACATGGGCGGCTTGGTCGAGATGACCAACGTGCCGAACCTCCGTTCGACATGAATCTGCAGATGCTCCAAGCTTTCCTCGTCCGGAGCACACGCCTCGCCGCTCGCTTCGATTCGTTGTCGACCTGGCTCGCCGCGAATGTCGAGGCTGCCGGCACCGACTTCCACGACGATTTTGCGAATGCCGTCGGCCGATGCCTCCGCCGCGCGGTCCGCCCGGTAGCGACACGCATTCTCGGCGCGAACAGCCATGGGAAGCAGCACCGCGGAAAACACGGCAGACATCACGCAGAGTACCGGCACGACTCGTCTCATCTAGACCCCTCTTTTTGTTGATGAAATCACTCGATGGTCCCTCCTTGGACGCAGCAGAGGCGACTAAGGTTGCACCGAGCGCCATTTCGCTGAGCGTTCGTGAATTTGACATCTGCCCTCGCATCGACGCGGTGTTGGTCATGTTGCGCGATTCTTCCGCCCGGGAACCTCTTGCGCCAAGCGGACTCGAAGGCTGGAAGCTCGATCGGCTCGCTCGCCGGACGGTCGAGCGGGACCCATCGTCGTCATTTGGCTTAGAAAAAGAGAAGAATCGCAATGCCCAGCTCTGCCGATCAGGTCACACGCCGACAGTTCGTTCAAGGTGCAAGCGCGCTCGCGGCACTTTCTGCTTTGGGATACGCCAGCCGCTCTTCGGCCGCGCTCGCGGGGTTTCCGATTGGATTGCAGCTCTACACCATCCGCGACCCGCTCGCGCGGGATGCGTTCGGCACATTGAAGCAAGTTGCAGCCCTAGGCTATCGCGACCTGGAAACGTATGGCTTCGATCCTGACCATGTGAAGTATTACGGGCTCGACGCGAAGTCGTTCAAGCACGTACTCGAAGACAACGGCTTGACGACCTCGAGCGGTCACTATGATCTGTTCCAATACCTACACAAACCGATGCAGGAGCTGACCGCCTATGTCGATCGGTGCATCGAGGGCGCGCTCGCCCTCGATCAGAAGTACATCACGTGGCCATGGTTGGATCCGGAATCGCGCAGCATCGATGCATTCCGCTTGCTGGCAGAGCGATTGAATCGCATTGGCGAACAGATCCGCAAAGCGGGACTTCTCCTCGCGTATCACAACCACGATTTCGAGTTCATCGCTCACGACGGTGAGCGCGGCTATGACATTCTGATTCGAGACACCGATCCGGCGCTCGTGAAGCTGCAGCTCGATTTATTCTGGGTGGCTCATTCCTCTCCCTGGACGCCGCTCGAGCTCTTCGAGCGTCAACCGGGCCGCTTCACGATGTGGCACATCAAAGACATGGATCGCAAGAACCGCGACCTCTATACCGAGCTCGGCAACGGCTCGATCGACTTCACGACCATCTTGCCGCGCGCAAAGCTCGCCGGCCTCGAATACTACTTCATCGAGCAGGGCGACAATTTCGCGGTCGATCCGATGCGAAGCATCGCGGACAGCGTAGCGTATTTTCGCGAGCATCTCCTGCGCTGACGCCGTGGAGCGCACATTTGCTCGTCGAAGCTAGCGCGCTCTCACGCTGTTGCGAGTACAATCGATGCATGAACGATGCAGTCGAGAAAGTCGCAATCGTCACCGGCGCGAGCAGCGGCATAGGTAAAGCCACCGCTGTCGCGTTATTTGCCGATGGATGGAATGTGGTGTTCGCCGGGCGGCGCGTCGATCGCCTGGAGAAGGCGATCGAGGAAGCGAACAGCGCGCGTCGAGCGCGGTCGAGCGAGGACTCGCCTACGCCCCGCGCCCTTGCCGTGCAAACGGATGTGACGCAGCAGGACTCGGTTCGCCACCTGTTTGCGCGAACGCGGGAGACCTTTGGAAGGTTGGACCTGCTGTTCAACAACGCAGGTATCAGCGGCCAGGAAATGCCCGTCGAGGAGCTACCGCTCGACGTCTGGCGATCGGTGATCGATACGAATCTCACCGGCATGTTCCTGTGCATTCAGGAAGCCGTGCGCATCATGAAAAATCAGACGCCGCGCGGCGGCCGGATCATCAACAACGGTTCGATCTCCGCACAGGTGCC
>JAAYXG010000632.1 GCA_012516015.1 Lysobacteraceae bacterium
CTTGAACGACCCTTCCCTGCTGCAGGTCTATCGCGAGAGCAGGGAGCGCTTGCTCGTCACGATCGAAAGCATCGAGGCGGTCGGCGACGACGATCCGTTTCGAACGACACACGTCAATGCGCTGCGCAACGCGATGCGCCGAGTGGATTCGGTGCTCATGTCGCGCGCGCCGCAGACGCCCGAGGAAATCGCACGCGGCGTCGGGGCGTTCGATTCCATGTGGGAAGCGGCGTTCGAGCTCTCCGCCGCTACGAACGCACAGGTCGAGACAGGGCTCTCGAGCCTGCAGGCGGCGACCGCCGAAACGCAGCAGTACCTCTTCTGGCAGTCGGCGGGGTTGATCCTGCTCACCGCGCTGCTCGTAACGCTTTTCACGTTCGTGCTGCTGCGGCCGATTCGTCAAATCGACTACGCGATCAGTCAACTCGGTAAAGGCACGTTCTCGAAACCGATTGCGGTTCGCGGCCCAACCGACCTCGAGAACCTGGGCCGGCAGCTCGAGTGGCTGCGCATTCGCCTGCTCGAGCTCGCGCAGGAGCGCAATCGCTTCCTGCGTCACATGTCCCACGAGCTCAAGACGCCGCTCGCCAGCATTCGCGAAGGTACGGAGCTGCTCATGGACGGCGCCGTCGGCGAGCTCGACAGCGCGCAGCGCGAGGTCACGACAATCTTGCGCGACAACGGCATCAAGCTGCAGCAGCTGATCGAGAATCTGCTGTCATTCAGCGCTTGGCAGGCTCGCCATTCGGGCCTCGAGATCACGGACTTCCGCCTGCGCCCGTTGATCAAGTCGGCGCTGGAGACGCACCAGCTCACCCTGCTCGCGCAACGAGTTCATCTCGATCTCAAAGTCCAGGATATCGAGCTGCGGGCGGATCGCGCGAAATTAAAGCTGATCTTGGACAACCTGCTGTCGAATGCGCTCAAATACAGCCCCCGAGGCGGGACGATCTACATTCACGCCCAGACGGAGAAAGACGTTCTGGTGCTCGATGTAGCGGATACCGGACCCGGGATCACCAGAGAAGAACGCGGCGCCATTTTCGAGGCCTTCTATTCGGGACGGGCGCCGACAGCGGGTCATTTAAAAGGCACTGGCATCGGCTTGTCGGTGGTCAATGAGTTCGTGCAGGCGCACGGAGGCTCGATCGAAATCGTGGACGGCATGTTTCCCGGCGCACATTTTCGCATTCGACTGCCGCTCGCGCCCAACCTGGAAGCGGAACCGGCGTGACGGCGATTAGAAGCAACGAACGAGCACCAGCGGCGAAACTCGCGTTCGCGCTTGCGGTCGTATCGAGCATGCTCGTCATGAGCGGCTGCCAGCTCGTGGAACGCCTGGCGCAAGGGCCCGAGCCCGCGGCGCCTCCCGTTGTGCAAACAACGGACAGCTCTATTCGCAGCTACTTAGAGACGATGAACGGTCTCGCGAGCGGGGACCCGGCACGTCAAGCCGACGTCTTCTACCAAGTCGAACAAGACTTCACGCGCGCACCGACGACGTCGAGCACGCTTCGGTATGCCGCCGCGCTCGTGACGCCCGCGCATCCGGCATCGAGCCCGAGTGAGGGCAAACGCCTGCTGGAAACGCTGCTTGCGACGCCCGAACGCATGACGCAGGAGGAGCGCACGCTCGCCGCCGTTCTCTTGCATGAAACAGATGTACGCCTGAAGCTCGAAGCCGAGAATCGTCGGCTGCTGGAGACACTCGACGACCGCAGCCGGTCGCAGGCAAACTCGGATAAACGCGTGCAGGCCCAGCTCGAGGAAAATGCTCGACTCCGCCGCGCTCTCGCCGAGGCCCAGCAGAAGCTGGATGCGATCAAAGAAATCGAGAGGTCTATCATTGAACGCAGTCCCACGCCCCCTGGCAATCGTGACTCCGCCCTCCCAAGTGAAACGCAAAGCCCGACTGCTGGTCGTTGACGATGATCCTGGGCTGCTTCGGCTGCTCACGATTCGTCTTCGCGCCGAAA
>JAAYXG010000633.1 GCA_012516015.1 Lysobacteraceae bacterium
ATTGTTATCTATACCGATCCGATCCGAACGATGTCGCGCGCGTCGAGCACTTGACGTTCGTGTGTACGCGTTCGCGAGAGGATGCGGGTCCGAACAATCACTGGATGGATCCGGCGGAGGCGCATCGCAAGATCGATGGACTGTTCGAAGGGGCGATGCGCGGACGTACGCTGTACGTCGTGCCGTACTGCATGGGACCGATCGATTCACCGCACGCTCGCTGCGGGGTTCAGTTGACCGACAGTCCGTATGTCGTGTTGAACATGCAGATCATGACGCGCATGGGGGAGCAAGCTCTGCGGCGCATCGAGGAGGGCGAGACCTTCGTCAAGGGACTTCACTCCACGGGCGACTTGAATCCGGACCGGCGCTTCATCATGCACTTCCCGGAGGAGCTTTCCATCAAGAGTTTCGGTTCGGGATACGGCGGCAACGCGCTGCTCGGGAAGAAGTGTCACGCGCTGCGCATCGCGAGCTGGCAGGCGCGGGAGGAAGGCTGGCTGGCGGAGCACATGCTGATCATGGGTGTACAGACCCCGCGGGGACGTACTCATTATATTGCTGCGGCCTTCCCCTCGGCCTGCGGTAAGACGAACCTGGCGATGCTCGTGCCGCCGGTCTCGATGCGGGGTTGGAAGATCTGGACGTTGGGCGATGACATTTGTTGGATGCACGTCGGTGCGGACGGACAGTTGCGTGCGATCAATCCGGAGGCGGGCTACTTCGGTGTCGTGCCGGGCACGAACGCGAACACGAATCCCAATGCGTATGAAATGATCCGACGCGACACGATCTTCACGAACGTGGCGCTGACGGAAGATCGCGAGCCGTGGTGGGAAGGTTTGGAGCACGGCACGCCGACGATCGATTGGCAAGGTCGAGCGTACTTGCAGCAGAACGGGCCGGCGGCTCATCCGAACGCGCGCTTTACCGTTGCAGCGAAGAACAATCCTGTGTATTCGGGTGCGGCAGAGGATCCGCAAGGCGTGCCGATCTCGGCGATTTTGTTCGGCGGTCGGCGTCGCGAGGTGGCTCCGCTCGTCTATGAAGCGCGCAACTGCGCCCATGGGGTGTTGCTGGGCGCAGGCATGGCTTCGGAGACGACGGCGGCAGCCGTGGGTGCAACCGGCGTCGTGCGGCGCGATCCGATGGCAATGAAGCCTTTCTGCGGCTATCACTTCGGCGATTATTGGAATCATTGGCTTTCATTCGAGGCGCGTTCTTCGAGATTGCCGCGCGTCTTCCATGTGAATTGGTTTCGGCAGGATTTGGAAGGGCGCTACCTCTGGCCCGGCTTCGGCGACAATTTGCGCGTCCTGCAATGGATCGTCGAGCGCTGCGAGGACAGGGCAGGTGCACGCGAGACGCCGATTGGTTTCGTGCCGCGCGCAGAGGATCTCGCGCTGCAGGGATTGAATCTGGAAGCAGCTCAGCTCGAGGCGCTGCTCTCGGTCGATGCTGCGGCTTGGCACCGAGAGGCGACCGCGATCGGCAAGTATCTCGATGAGTTCGGCCCGCGCACACCTGAGCGCTTGAG
>JAAYXG010000071.1 GCA_012516015.1 Lysobacteraceae bacterium
CATGTCGCGCTGCGCATACCTGCCGTAGGTCGCTTCCAAGTAGCCATCGAATCCTTCGCCGGGGCGCGGCTGGCGACTGATGTAGTTGATCGCACCGCCCGTCGTGTTGCGGCCGAAGAGCGTGTTCTGCGGACCGCGCAAGACCTCCACGCGCTCGACATCGTAGACGCCGAGCACGCCCGAGAACGGCGTGCTCATGGAGACTTCGTCCTGATAGATGCCCACTGCGCGACTCACGTTGCCGTGGTAGTTGTTCGTGCCCACGCCGCGAATCGTGAACCCCACGTTGATGTCGCTGGTCGCGTTGCTCGTGAGATTCGGCAGCGCGGCGATGACGGCGGCGGCACTCGCGACGCCGCGATCGCGCAACTCTTCCGCCGAGAGCGCTTGCATCGTGATCGGAACGTCCTGGGCACTCTCGGTGCGCTTCTGTGCCGTCACGATGATCTCCTCCAGGCCGATCTCTCGGGGAGCATTGCGTGCCTCGGAGCGCTCCGGCGATGACGAGCGGGCTGGCGTCGCGGACGGCTGCGGCGTCTCCACTTTCACGACGCTGACCGTCCCGCCAGGTGCGATCTTGTAGGTCAGGCCTGAGCCGGACAGGAGTCGCTGCAGCGCCTCCTCCAGAGAGTACTCGCCGGAAAGGCCCGTAGTGGAAAGCCCGCGGACTTCGTCGGCGCTCATGACGAGCTGCACGTCCGCCTGCGAGGAAAGCTCGATGAGCGCCGCCTCCAAATTCTTCGGAGCGATGTCGACACGCACGGTTCGCGTTGCAACGGATTCGGCCGCGTAGGCAATCGAAGCCGCAGAAGTACTTGCACAAGCAACGGCACCCAAGAGAGCGGCCTTGACGGCCCAGGAGCACGATCGGATCGGTCGCATTGACGGCATGGATGGATCCCCCTGGAAGCGATATTGTTGTTCGCTGCTCGTTCGCAGCGTTGGATATAGAACGAACGACCGCGCCCACTTGGGAATTGCAGACGTTAAATTCCCAAATCGACGGCGCCAATCGTTATATGGACTCAGGGGGCGCTAGACTCGATGAAGCCAGGGCTTTCGCGCGGCATTAGCAAGGGCGCGGCGACGGTGGTTGCGCTCGATGAGCGACGCGCGCAGCGTGAGTGCGTGCACGCTCGTCTGGAGGCCCTCTTTCGCGAGCACCAGGCAAGCCTGCTGCGTTTCCTGACGATCCGGCTCGGCTCGGTTGCGGACGCGCGCGATTGTCTGCAGCTCGTTTTCGCACGACTGCTCGAGCGTAGCGCTTCGCTAGCCGACGAGAATCTCGCCTCGCTCTTATATATATGCGCGCGGAACGCCGCGACCGATGAGCTGCGGCGCCGCAAGCACTCTGAGGCGTACACCCGGCCGCAAGACGAAGGCGCGCAGATCTCGGATCAGGCGCCGAGCCCGGATCGTCAGGCGCAAGCCTCGCAGGAGCTCACGCTGCTGCTGTCGCTGCTCGATGAGCTGCCGCCGAAGTGCCGCGCGGCGTTCGTGAGCTACAAGCTCGAGGGTCTCGAGTACCGCGAGATTGCCGCGAGAATGGGCATCACCGAGAGCATGGTACGTAAATATGTGATCAAAGCCGTCGCGTACTGCGCGGCACGGTTCGAGGAATTGCAGGGATGGGAATGAGCTATCCCACTGCTCGCGACGAGCAAGCCGCCTACTGGTACCTGAAGCTGCAGGAGCCGCACGTCGGCGCGGAAGACATTCAAGCCGCGCTCGCCTGGCAAGCGGACCCCGACAATCGCGCCGCGTTCGACCGAGTGCAGAATTTCTGGCGTGCCTGGCCGGATGAGGTTGCGATTTCGAGCGGCACCGAATCCTCGAAGCGGGCGCGGCCCCACCTGTTTTGGCAGGCGGCAGCGGCACTCGTCGCGTTCGTCAGTCTCGGCG
The DNA here is from genome assembly GCA_012516015.1 of Lysobacteraceae bacterium. GTDB lineage: Bacteria > Pseudomonadota > Gammaproteobacteria > Steroidobacterales > Steroidobacteraceae > Steroidobacter. The sequence continues at coordinate 1,903 of JAAYXG010000071.1, forward strand.
TCTGGGCCGTGCTGTCCCTGCAAGGACCGCTGAGCGAGCCGAGCACGCGGCAGTACGCAGCTTCGATCGGACAGATCCGCACGGTGTGGCTCGAAGACGGTACCGAGGTGATTCTTGGCGGCGCGACCTCCATTCGCACGATCTTCGATGACGACGTTCGTCGTGTCGTGATGTCCGACGGCGAGGCGCTGTTCTCCGTCGCCGAAGAGCCGGAGCGGCCGTTCATCGTCGATGTCTCGAACGGCTCCGCGCGCGTGCTCGGGACGACGTTCAACGTGCATCGCGGACCGGACGGCGCCACGATCACGGTGCTCGACGGCATCGTGCAGGTGGATCCTCCGAGCTGGCGCCCAGGCGCGAGCGCCGTGTTGAATGCGGGCAAGCAAGTCGCCGCGTCCCTGGACGGCGAGATCGGCGAGATTCGCGAAGTCGATCCGCTACAAGTTGCGAGCTGGCAGTCGGGAACCCTGGTGTTCGCGGATCGCACGCTGCGCTCGATCGTTGCCGACCTCAACCGATACTCCGCCGAGCCGGTGACGCTTGCTTCGACGGAGGTCGCCGACTTGCGAGTAAGCGGCAATATCAAGCTCGATCACATCGAAACCTGGTTGCAAGCGCTCGGGCCGGCGTTCGGCATCGATCTGCTGCACGACGAGCACGGCATGGTGCTAGTCTCTCGAATCGAATCGCGCGGCCGATAGAACGAACGCGACGGCGTGCCGGTACCGATACATGGGTGCTGAGATCACTTTCCGCTCGAAGGTCGATACTTGGCTCGGGGTCACTTTGATCGCGAGTGCGGCCATCTCGCTTGCCGCTGCGGTCTTCGTTCTGACGCAGGGCATGCCCGGAAGCATATGGATTGCCGGCATTCTCGCCGCAACCGGGGCCATTCTCCCTCTGTGGATCCTTGCCGATACGAAGTACGTGATCGGGGAACAGGTCCTGTCGATCCGAAGCGGACCGTTTAGATGGCGCATACCGCTGCGGGAGATTCGAAGCATCGAGCCGACGCGCAATCCGTTGTCGAGTCCAGCGTTGTCGCTCGATTGGCTGCGGATCGACTACGGCAGAAACCGCTCCTGCATGGTATCGCCCCTGGACCGCCAAGCCTTCATCACGGAAATCCAACGCCGCATCAGCGCGGCGACATAACCAGCTGCGCAAGGCTGCCGCCGCCTCTCAGGGCGGCGCTTCGGTCTTCCCTTATGGGACAAACACTGCACTTGCGGGCGCGTCGCATAATGCACTCGCGCCTCGCGAGGCGCTGCTCGTACAATCGAGGCGACGATTCTCGGCACAGGCACTCGGTGGCTGCCTAGTGCGCTCTTATATATATAGAACCGAGCCGAGAAGGGATCGAGGCGAGCAGCAGAATCGAACGATCGAGGCCGAGACTTGCCACACGAACAGAACGACCGACCTGCACGGACTCGCGATCCCGAATCCAACGTTTCGTCGCCGCCGGCCTCGAGCCGCACGCAACTTTCCGCAGCGGCCCCATTAGCCGACGCGGAGAAGATCCTCAGAAACGAGCAGCTCTTCTCGGAGACGCTGCTCGAGAGCATGCCCGGCATCATGTACTTCTACGATAGCGAAGGGCGGTTCTTGCGCTGGAATCGCAACTTCGAGCGCGTGAGCGGATACACGAGCGAGGAGATCGCGAGCATGCATCCGCTCGATTTCTTCTCGCCGGCGGACAAACCGCGCTTGCAAGAGCGCATCGCGGAAACCTTCTCCAAAGGCGAATCCACCGTGGAGGCGCCCTTCCTCACGAAGCACGGAGCCTTGATCCCCTACTTCTTCACGGGCCGCCGCGTCGAGTTCGACGGCGAGCCGTGTCTGCTCGGCATCGGGATCGACATCACCGCGCGCGTCGAGGCGCAAGAGCGCCTGGTGCAGAGCGAGCGCAAGTATCGCGAGCTCGTGGAGCACGCCAATAGCATCATCCTACGATGGAACCGCGAAGGTCGCGTCACGTTCCTCAACGAGTTCGGCTTGCGTTTCTTCGGCTACACGGAAGAAGAAATCATCGGTCGGCACGTCATCGGCACGCTCGTGCCCGAAACCGAAAGCGGCGGCCGCGATCTCGAAACGCTGATGGATGAGATCTGCGCCGCGCCGCAAGCGTTCGAGCAGAACATCAACGAGAACATGCGCCGCAACGGCGAGCGCGTATGGATCTCCTGGACGAATCGCATCGAGCGCGACGCGCGCGGCGAGCCGATCGGCATCTTGAGCATCGGTAGCGACATCACGGCGAGCCGCGAAGCGGAGGAGCGCGTGCGCCAAAGCGAGGCTCATCTCATCGAGGCGCAGCGCATCGCGAAGATCGGTAGCTGGGAGCTGGACCTGCGCACGAACCGCGTCAAATGGTCGGGGCAAACGGCGCAGATCTACGGCCTGCGCGAAACCGACAAGGCCGGTACGTTCCGCGGCTTCCTCACGTTCGTGCATCCGGACGATCTGGAAGAGCTGCATGCAGCGCAGCGCGCCGCGCTCGAGGGGACCGCGCGCTTCGACATTCAGCATCGCATCGTGCTACGTGACGGCACCGAGAAGGTCGTGCATCAAGTCGCGGATGTGAAGCGCGAGAACGGCGTGCCGGTCGCGCTCGCCGGAACGGTGCACGACATCACCGATCGCGTTCGCATCGAAGCGGAACGCGAACGCCGCCATCGCGCCGAGGCCGCGGACCGCGTCAAGTCGGCTTTTCTCGCGACGATGTCGCACGAGCTGCGTACGCCGCTCAATTCCATCATCGGCTTCACGGGCATCCTGCTCCAGGAGCTGGCCGGTCCGCTCAATGCCGAGCAGCGCAAGCAGCTCGAGATGGTGCGCAGCAGCTCGCGACATCTGCTTGCGCTCGTCAACGACGTGCTCGATATCTCGAAGATCGAAGCCGAGCAGCTCGTCATTGCACGCGAGCCTTTCGAGGTCCGCCGCTCCATCGAGAAGGCGCTCTCGCTCGTCACGCCGCAGGTGCACGAAAAGGGCCTCGCAATGCGTATCGAGCTCGCGCCGGACCTCGGGAAAGCGATCGGCGATGAACGCCGGTTCGAACAGATCCTGCTCAACCTGCTGAGCAATGCCATCAAGTTCACGGAGCAGGGAGAGATCGGATTGGCCGCCGAATGCCATTCCTGCGACGCAGTTACTGGACGGCGGGCGCTGAGCGTGCGCATTTCCGATACCGGGCCCGGCATCAAGCCGTCCGACCTCGAAAACTTGTTCGAGCCCTTTCGGCAGATCGATAGCGGGCTCGCGCGCAAGCACGAGGGAACGGGCCTAGGGCTGGCAATATGCCGCAGGCTGGCGGAATTGATGGGCGGACGGATCGAGGTCAAAAGCGAATGGGGTAAGGGCAGCACGTTCGGCGTGACGCTGCCGCTCGAGGTCGAGAGCGATTCATGAAAGCGCGGATTTTGCTCATCGAGGACAACGAGCAGAACCGATATCTCGCCCGGTTCTTGCTCGAGCAAGGCGGTCATGAGGTCTTGCAAGCGGAGACGGGACCGCTCGGTCTTGCGCTCGCCGCGCAGACCCGGCCCGATCTGATCCTGCTCGATATTCAACTGCCCGGCATGGATGGCCACACCGTCGCCCGCACGCTGAAGAGCGATGCGGCGCTGCGGTCCATTCCGATCGTTGCCGTCACCTCGTATGCGATGGCGGGCGACAAGGAGAAATGTCTCGACGCGGGTGCGGAAGGCTACATCGAAAAGCCGATCAACCCCGAGACCTTTCTCGCGGAGATCGAGGCGTTCCTGCGCCCCGCGACGTGAGGTAGAGCGGCATGTCGAGAGTACTGATCGTTGACGACGGAGCGGAGAATCTCTATCTGCTGCGTGCCCTGCTGCAGGGGCACGGATACGAGGTGGAAGAAGCGCGCAATGGCGCCGATGCGCTCGCGAAGGCGAATGCGCGCGCTCCCGACCTCGTGATCTCGGACTTGCTCATGCCCGTCATGGACGGCTATGCGCTACTGCGCGAGTGGCGAGCGGACGACGAGCTCAAATCGATTCCGTTCATCGTCTACACCGCCACCTATACGGAGCCGCGCGACGAGCGTTTGGCGCTCGACCTCGGCGCGGATGCGTTCATCGTCAAGCCCGCCGAGCCCGAGCAGCTCATTGCCCGCATTCGCGAGATCGAGTCGCGGCAGCCGCGAGAAAAGCTGGAACCCATCGCTGAGGAACCCGAGCTGCTCAAGGAGCACACGGAAGTGTTGGTTCGCAAGCTCGAGAAGAAAGTGCGGGAGCTCGAACAGGCGAATCGCCGCTTGCGGCAGGAAGCAAGCGAACGCGAGCGTGCGCAAGCGGCGCTGCGCGCGAGCGAAGAGCGCCTGCGTCACGCACAGAAGATGGAAGCGGTCGGCCGGCTCGCAAGCGGCGTCGCGCACGACTTCAACAATCTCCTCACCGTCGTATCGAGCCACGCCGAGCTGCTGCTCGAAACGCCGGATGCGAGCGATACGGTTCGCAACTGCGCGCGCTCCATCGCGAAGGCGAGCGAGCGCGCCGCCGCCGTCACGCGCCGGCTGCTTGGCTTCAGTCGGCGCACCGCGCTGGAGCCCGAAATTGTCGACTTGAACAAGGTCATCGCCGACGCCTGCGAGCTCATGACCCGCTTGATCGGCGCCGACGTCGTACTGAAAACGAAGCTCACCGACGACGTGTGCCGCACGAAGATCGATCCGACGCAGCTCGATCAGATCTTGATGAATCTCTCGATCAACGCGCGCGATGCGATGCCGAACGGCGGCGAGCTCACGATCGAGACGGCATACGTCGTGCTCGCGAACGTTGATTCGGGCGAGCATGCGCAGTGCAGCCGCGGCCCTCGCGTGATGCTCGCGGTTCACGATACCGGGCACGGCATGAGCCCCGAGACGCTCGCGCGCATCTTCGACCCGTTCTACACGACGAAGCCGGACGGGCGCGGCACGGGACTCGGGCTTGCCATCGTGCGCGGCCTCGTGCAGCAAAGCGGCGGATGCATTCACGTCCACAGCGAGCCCGGCGTCGGCACGACGTTCAAAGTATTTCTGCCGGCCGTGGATCAGCCGCTCACGAAGAAACCCGACACTGCACCGGCGCTTCAGCTTCACGGCAGCGAAACGATTCTGCTCGTCGAGGACAACGAAGACGTGCGCGAAGTCGCACAGGCAAGTTTGGCGCTTCACGGCTATCGCGTGCTGGCGGCGCGCGACGGCGCACAAGCCTTGCAGCTTGCGCAACAGCACGAGCGACTTATCGATTTGGTCTTGACCGATTGCGTGCTGCCGAATCTCAGCGGCACCGAGCTCGTCATCAAGTTGCGCAAGCGCCTGCCTCATCTCAAGGCGCTGTTCATGAGCGGGCACATGCACGACGCCGCCGTACGGCAAGGCTTGCTCAGGGACTCCGTCGCGTTCTTGCAGAAGCCTTACACGCCGCTGTTGCTTGCGCGCAAGGTGCGCGAGGTCCTCGATGG
>JAAYXG010000634.1 GCA_012516015.1 Lysobacteraceae bacterium
AGTTGCGCGATGTCTCTGCCGGCATACGACCCGAAACCGTGACGCTCACTGCGGACGGCTTGTCGATCGTCGAACAGAACTTCGACTTCGATCTCTTGACGCCGGAGAAGCTGATGGAGAAGGCCGTCGGTCGACAAGTGCAGATCGTTCGCACCAATCCCGGCAACGGACAGGAAGTGACCGAGACCGCGACGGTCCTCTCGGTCAACCAAGGCGTCGTGCTCAAGATCGACGATCGCATCGAAGTGTTGCGCGCCGACGGTGCGCCGACCCGCGTGATCTTCGACAAAGTGCCCGAGACTCTGCGGGCGCGACCGACACTCTCCGTCACCGTCGCCTCGGATAGGGCCGGGCCGCGAGAGGCACGCCTCAGTTATCTGAGCACCGGTCTGTCATGGAAGGCGGACTACGTCGCGCTCTTCGACGAAAAGGCCGGCAAGCTCGATCTCCAAGGCTGGGTCACGCTTACCAATCGCTCGGGCACGACGTTCAACGATGCGCAGACGCAATTGGTGGCGGGCGAGATCAACATGGTCCGCACGAATTCGCAGGTGCGCGCACGCAGCACCCGCGGACCTGGACAGGAGCCCGGAGGCAATCGTATCGGCGACTACTATGTCTATCCCTTGAAGGATCGAACTACGATCGCGGACAAGCAAACGAAGCAAGTCGGATTCCTCGACGTCACGGGAGCGAGCGCACGCAAGACCTACGAGTATCGAGCTGAGTGGTTCGAGTCGCTCTCCGATCCGGACCACGCCGCCTCCGTCGTGCGGTTCGAGAACTCCGTGAACAGCGGGCTCGGCTCCGAGCTGCCTGCTGGCGTCGTACGCGTCTACATGCGCGATCATGAGGGCAAGCCCACGTTCGTCGGCGAGAATGACATCACGCACACGCCGCAGGGCTCGGAAGTATCGGTCGAGATCGGCAAGGCCTTCGACATCACCGTGCAGCCGACCCTTCTGAGTCACGAGAGGGCGAGTTTCTGGCGCTCGCGCTACAAGATGGAGTACGTGATTCGTAACGCCAAGGACGAAGACGTGACGATCGAGCTGCGACAAACGGGCTTGTGGCGGAACGGCAAAGTCTTGAGCGAGAGCCTGAAAAGTCGGCGAGTCGATGCCACCACGCTCGAATGGACGATCCCGGTTCGGGCGAACGGAGAAAGCAAGCTGACCTTCAGCGTCGAAACCGGCTGGTAATCATGCGCGCCCTTCGTTGGCTCTGCAGTGTCGCGGCATCGGTGCCGCTCGTTGCGAGCGGCGCTTCGCAAGTCGTTTCTCACGCGCCGGATTCCGTCGCACTCACCGTTTACCGGCACAACAGCATTCCGACTTACCTCGACGCCGAAGGCGGCATTTTCGAGGGCGGCGCCGATTATGGATTGGCGATGGTGTCGGAGTCGCGGACGATCGAGCTGGCCGCGGGAGAGTCGACGATCGTCTTTCGAGCCGTCGCCGACGGCATCGCGCCGCAGACGGTGGCGATCGAAGGTCTGCCGGCCCAACTCGCCGAAAGTAATTTCGATTACGACTTACTGGCACCTGGAACGCTCATCGAGAAGTCCTTGGGTCGCGTCGTACGCGTCGTCAGTACGGATCGCGCGTCCGGTCGCCAGACCGAGCGACGCGCAACGCTGCTGTCCGGCCCGCGGGGCGTCGTCCTCGATTACGGCGAGTCGGTCGAAGCGCTCGATTGCAGCGGCAACGCCGAGAAGCTCATTTTCGATGACATTCCCGAGGCGCTCACGGCCGAACCGACGCTATCGGTGCGCGTCCACGCTCCGGCAGCAGGCATATATAAGGTGCGCGTCTCGTACCTGAGCGTCGGCATGTACTGGGTCGCGAGCTATCGAGCGCAGATTCAGCCGAATGGCCGCACGCTCGACTTAGTGGGGTGGCTCACGCTCATCAATCCGCTTTCGACGTCGTTCGCGAACGCGCCGACACGCGTCGTTGCCGGCGAGCTCTCGCGATCCGACGACACGGTGCCGCCCGGCGCCACGATGCGCGCCGTGAGCGAGGCGTGTTGGCCTATCGGTGTCCCATGGCTGTCCGCCGAGGATATCGGCCGATTTCCCGACGCGGATGTCGCGGAGGCGTTGCAACGCGCCCAAGGATTCGACGGCGACAATGAGGAGATCGTCGTCACCGGCATCCGTGCCAGCCTCGTGCATCCGAACGAGATCGCCGACTACAAGCTCTACACTGTCCCGGAGCCCACGACCGTCGAGGCGCAGCAAGCAAAGCAAGTGATGCTGCTGCAGAAGGAGGACGTGCCGTTCGAGCGCGTTTATCGCTACACGATCGACGACGATATCCTCTATGAAGATTCTAGCGAGAGCGATCACCCGCAGACGCTGCTGCGCCTCGAGAACCGGAAGTCCGCAGGGCTGGGCATCGCGATCCCTGCCGGTGTCGTCGCGGTCATCGAGCCGGGTCCCGCAGGCCAACCCATTGTCGTCGGCGAGCACGAGATTACCGATACCCCGGTGGGCCTGCCGCTCGAGCTCGAGCTGGGGCGCGCACCGGGAATATGGGTACGCTCGCGTCTTCTGCGCAGTCGGGAACGGGACAGGGACGAGCACATATATATGAGCGGCACGGTCGAAGTCGTCGTTCACAACGACAAGTCGGAATCCGCCATCGTCGAAGTTCGACATCGACCGCTGTATTCAACCTTCCGCCTTCGCAAAGCCTCGCGGCGCTTCATCAGGAAAAGCGGCGATCCCACCTGGATCTTCGAGCTCCCGCCTGGCGGCAATGCGCGCTTTACCTATTCGTTCGACGCGACGCTGTAGTCGCCTTCGGAGAAGTGGGTCGCCATCAAGTTTCCGAACAG
>JAAYXG010000635.1 GCA_012516015.1 Lysobacteraceae bacterium
CTGGTTCACCGACCGCTTCACGATCGGCGCGGACGTCGTCTATCGCTCCGGTGTGTACCTGCGAGGCGATGAGCCGAATCTGCTTGGGAAGACGGACGCCTACACGGTTCTCAATCTACGCACCGAATACCGCCTCGGGGATCGCGCGTCCTTGTTCGCTCGGATCGAGAATGCGCTCGATGAGGAATACGAGACGTTCGGCCTGCTCGGTGAGCCTGACGAGGTGTTCCCGGAATTCGAAGATCCGCGCTTCTACGGCGCCGGACCGCCGCGGGGCGCGTGGGTCGGCGTGCGCGTCAAGTTCTAGCGCGCGAGGCGCACGCGGCCCGCGGCGCGCGGCGCGTTGACAGTTGACAGTTGACGGTTGACGGCCAGAAAAGACGAGAGGCTGAGTTGGACCGCTGATGTCGGAACATCCGTGCAATCGCAGTCGGTCGTGAGCGCGCCGCACACCTCTTCTCGTCTGACCGTCAACCGTCAACTGTCAACCGTCAACCAACTAAAGCGTCCGCGCGCCTCTGGCGTCAACTGTCAACTGTCAACGGCGCAGCGGCAATGCCACCTGCGCTCGCACGCCGCCGAGATCGGCGCGTGACAGCATGAGCTCGCCTTCATAAAGGCGGACGAGATCCGTCACGATCGCAAGCCCGAGGCCGCTTCCGAAAGGGCGTTCATCGAAGCGTACGCCGCGATCGATCGCGCGCTGCGCCTGTTCCTCAGGCATTCCAGGTCCGTCGTCATCGACGACGATGAAAAGATGTCTCTCGTCCGTGCGATCGCTCACGCGGACACGGCTGGCCGCCCATTTGCAGGCGTTCTCTATGAGATTGCCGAGAATCTCCTCGAGATCCTCGCGGTCGGCCGGATAGGTCGTGTCGGCGCGCACGTCGTTGACGATCTCGAGCTTGCGATCCGCGTGGACGCGTGCGAGCCCGCGTGCGATCTCGGCAACGATCGGAGCGACCGGTATCGCAGCGCGACGACCCGGCCCGGCGGCCGAGGCGCGTGCGAGATGTCGGGTCACGATGCGCTCCATCGCTTCGAGCTGCAGTCTGCGCTAGCTCGACGCATTGCCTCCTTCCTCCAGCGATTTCATGACGGCAAGCGGTGTCTTGAGCGCATGCGCGAGATCGCTCGCGCTCGCGCGCGCACGTTCGACGATGCGCTGGTTGTGCTCGATTAGAGAGTTGACCTCGGCGACGACGCCGTCGAGCTCGGCAGTCTCGAGCGTAGGCAACCGATCCGATTGCCCCGTTCGAACCGCTTGAACTTCGCGGGCGAGCCGCTCGAGCGGGCGCAGGCCGAAGCGGATTTGCACGAGCACGGCGAGCAGCAGGCCCACGCCCAATGCACCGAGCGCTATTCTCAGCACGAAGTCGAAGTGACGAATCTCGGCGTGCAGCGCTTCGGCATCGCCGGTGACGACGAATGTGACCGGCACCGTTGCGCCCGGCAGGAGCACGCGTTGTGCGGCAATGCGAATCTCGCGTCCAAGCGGATCTTGTGCGGTCGTGACGGTCGGCTGCGCGGCGACCGGCGGCGTCGGCACCTCGAGCGTCAAGTCCCACAAGGATCGGGAGCGCAGTCGGGCGCTCTTCTCGTCGGCGACGAGCCAGTACCATCCTGAGTACACTTGCTCGAACTGCGGGTCGCCGAGCGGACGCGCCAGTTTCGGTTCTCCGTCGGGTTGTATGTCAACGAGGCCGATGAGAACGCCGACGAGCGAGGCAAGGCGCGCATCGAACGCATTTTGAGCGGCAGACCTGAAGGCATAGGACAGTGCCCAGCCTCCCGCGATGCTGGCGCACGCGACCCAAACGAGCGCGCCGAGCAAGAGACGCGAACGCAGCGACTTAAGGCGTCTCACGCGTTCTACCGAGAACGAAGCCTTGTCCTCGCACGGTCACGAGCAGAGGCTCCGGGAGCTTCTTGCGGATACGGCCGATCAGCACGTCGAGCACGTTCGAATCGCTGTCCGCGTCGCGCGCGTAGACGTGCTCCATGAGCTCGGTCCGGCTCACGACGCGGCCAGCATGATGCATTAGAAAAGAGAGAATTCGATACTCGTGTGCCGTGAGCTCGAGCGGCTGTCCGTCGTATTCGAAGCGAGCGGCATTCGTATCGAGCTTGAGCGCGCCGCATTCCAGGATCGGCGAGGCATGTCCCGCGCTGCGGCGGATCAATGCCTTGACCCTGACGACGAGCTCCTCCATTTCGAACGGTTTCGTCAGATAGTCATCCGCGCCTGCGTTGAAGCCGGCGAGCTTCTCGTGCCAGCGGCTGCGCGCGGTGAGGATGAGCACCGGCATCTTGCGCTCGGCTGCGCGCCAATGCTCGAGCACGCTCAAGCCGTCGATCTTCGGCAGACCGAGATCGAGCACGGCTGCATCGTAGGACTCCGTCTCGCCGAGAAACTGGCCTTCGATCCCGTCAGGTGCAATGTCGGCCACCATGCCCGCCCGGACGAGCGCGGCGTGGATCCGCTCCGCCAGCTTCGGTTCGTCTTCGACGATTAAAACGCGCATTGCGCCTGATTGACGGTTGACGGTTGACGGTTGACAGTTGACGGCCAGAACAGGGCATCGAAGTGCCGCTAGCGAACCTCGTGCTACTGACCCCGTCACGGGAGGAGTTTATCGCGGCGACGCGGCGACGCGGAGAAAGATCATAATCATTTCTCTCCCCGCGCCGCGCCGCTGCGTCGCTGCGAGATCCTCTTCCGTCCGCCACTTGAACGCGTTGAGCCATCAGGCAAAGCCGTCGCACCCATTTCTGGCCGTCAACCGCCAACGGTCAGCCGTCAACCCTTCTCTTAATCATCCTCGATCTCGGTCTCGAGCAACTTGCCTGTCTTGCCGTCGTATGTCAGCTCGATGACGCGACCGTCTTGCAGCAGCACCTCGATCTCATATATGTAGCGTCCATCGTCCTTTTCGAGCTCGACTTCGAGCACGCGACCGGGGAACTCCCGCTCCGTTGCCGCCAGAATCTGCGAGAGCGGCAGCAGCTCGCCGCGCTCGACCGCGCGCCGCGCGACCTCGTGGTCATCGTCCGCTTGCAAGGTCGAGGTGCAGGCCAATAGTGCGAGTAAGAAGCTGAAACACAATTTCTTCATGACGCAGGGTAACGCCTCCGGGGGGTCGGTGCCGCATGGCGATACTCAAGCACTGCTTCCTTAAACGAATCGTGAACGGCACGCTCACATTTCGTTTAAGGCGACTGAGAGATCATGCAGCCCGTCGGATTCCTGTAACGACGCTGAAAGATCACATTTGGAGAAAAGCCATGAAGAAAGTCTTAACCGCTATTGCACTGCTCGGGCTTGCCGCGAGTGCACCTGCATTGTATGCACAGGCGCAAAACGCCGCGAGCGCGGAGCTCGACGCCAAGCAGATCATCGCGAAGCTCGAAAGCGCCGGCTACACGCGCATCGAGGATGTCGAAAAAGATGACGGCGTGTGGGAGGTCGAAGCGACGAATTCCGCCGGGCAGCGCGTCGAGCTCAAAGTCGACCCGGTCACCGGTGCAGTGCTGTACGAGGAACGGGACGATTGGGATTGAACATGCTGTTTTCGGCGTTCCCGGTCGATCGGTAACAGTTGACGGTCGACGGTAAGAGGAGAGGGCGATCGAGGCTCGAGTCGTTGGACCGCCTCTCGCCGTCGATCGTTAATTCCGTATTCCAAACGCTTCCAAAGCACGTCCACCGAGGTGGTGCGAGCAGGTGCGGAGTATGAATTACATTCTCGGTGAGTTGTTCGACATGCCGATTACCGGCTGGAAGCTCGTCGGCTATCTCGGCGTTCTCCTCTTCGCGGGACGATGGTTCGTGCAGGTGATCGCGGCGCACGCGCGTGGCCGGCCGGTC
>JAAYXG010000636.1 GCA_012516015.1 Lysobacteraceae bacterium
AGCCGTCGTGAAAGAAAGCCGCGACCGCGTTCGCGCGGCGATCACGAACTGCCAGTTCGAATTTCCCTCCGGCCGCGTCACCGTCAATCTGTCTCCCGCCGACCTTCCGAAGGAAGGCTGCCGTTTCGATTTGCCGATCGCGGTCGGCATTTTGGTCGCTTCGGCGCAAATACCCGGAAAGCATCTCGAGCATTGCGAGCTCTACGGGGAGCTGTCGCTGAGCGGTGAAGTGCGCCCGGTGAAAGGCGCCTTGCTTGCCGCGCTTGCCGCGACGCGCGCGACGCATTCCATGATCATTCCGCCGCTCAATGCGGACGAGATCGGGCTCGTCGAAAACAGCCGCGCTGCCATTGCACATCACTTGATGGACGTCGTGACGCATGCGCACGGCACGAAAATGCTGCAGTTCCAATCTGGCAAAGCGCCCGCGTCCAAGGGCGCGAAACACGCCGACTTGTGCGAAGTGCGCGGGCAAGCGCACGCCAAACGTGCATTGGAGATCGCGGCGGCCGGCGAGCACAGCCTGCTGCTCATCGGGCCACCGGGCACGGGAAAGAGCATGCTCGCGCAGCGCCTGCCGGGCTTGTTGCCCGAGCTGAGCGAAGCCGAGGCGCTCGAAGTCGCGGCGGTCCGCAGCGTCGCCGGCATTGCGCTCAAGAGCGATCAGTGGCGAGTGCGTCCGTTTCGCGCGCCGCATCACACGTCTTCACCGGTCGCGCTCGTCGGCGGTGGGGCGCAAATTCGGCCGGGCGAGATCTCGCTCGCGCATCATGGCGTTCTGTTCTTGGACGAGCTGCCGGAGTTCGAGCGCCGCGTTTTGGAGGTGCTGCGCGAGCCGCTCGAAACGGGTGTCATCACGATATCTCGTGCCGCGCGGCAAGCGGAGTTCCCCGCATCGTTCCAGTTCATCGCGGCGATGAACCCGTGCCCGTGCGGTTATCTCGGCGATTCGCAGAAGGCGTGCAAGTGCACGCCGGACAAAGTGCAGCGCTATCGCAATCGGCTATCGGGGCCGTTGCTCGACCGGCTCGATCTGCATATCGAAGTGCCGCGCGTGCCGATGGAGTTGATGCGCAAGGAAACCCGCGACATCGAGCCGAGCTCCAAGGTGGCCGAGCGCGTTCTACGCGCGCGAGAATGTCAGCATGCCCGCCAGCAAGCGACGAACGCGCGTTTGAACAATCGCGAAGTGGAACGCTATTGCCGCCCGACGCCGGAAGGCACGCGGTTGCTGGAGCGCGCGGCGACGATGCTCAACTTGTCCGCGCGCGCGTATCACCGCGTGCTCAAGGTCGCGCGTACGATCGCCGATCTCGCGGAGAAAGACGTCGTCGAGCCGGCTCATATCAGCGAGGCGATGACCCTCCGCCGGCTGGACCGCATGCGAATGAGCTAATAGGCCGGCCCTGAAAGGCCTTTTATTTCGAACCGGCGACCATGTAGTCGACGGCGTTCATGACGGACTGATCCGAGAGATCGACGCGTCCACCCTTCGGCGGCATGAAGCCCGCATCGCCCTGGTAGCCTTCGATGGAGTGCTTGTGGAGCGTGTCCAATCCTTTTGCGATTCTGGGTGCCCACGCCGCGGCGTCCCCGAACTTCGGCGCGCCCGCAACGCCGGCGCCATGGCACGCGACACACGCCATGTTGTAGACCTCTTCGCCGGGCAGGTCCGCAGCCGCAGCGCTGCCCGCCGGCTGGCCTGCGGGTTGCTGAGGCGCGAGTGCGGAATTGTCCTCTCCGGCGACGGCGACCTTCGCGGTAGGCGCGATGCGCTCGCTCACCGCGGCCTTAACGGCCGGATCGGCCAGAACGTGCTTTTCTTGCGTGTTGGCTGCGACGACCTTGGCGAGGATGTACAGTCCGATCGCGATTGCGACGAGCACGCCAAGGACCATCATGAAAGTATCGAAAAACTTCTTGTCGTGCTCAGCGCTCACATCGGCTCCAAACAGGTGCAAAAGGCAACGGCGCGCAAGTATAGCCCTCGGCCTACTGGGGATAAACTGCCGCGCTTTCCCTGGACCGTACCGTGACGACCCGTGGGCGCGGGCCGTCGAATCGGGATTCTCTCAGATATGGCGCGCCCGACAGGATTCGAACCTGTGACCTACGGCTTCGGAAACCGTCACTCTATCCAACTGAGCTACGGGCGCGTCGAAAGGGAGCGCATGATAGCGCCTACCCGAACGGGGCCCAAGCTGCATCGATACCCGGCCAGTGGACCCGCTTCCGCGCGTGTCGCGATTGTGTCTTACTAACCGCGACCCGCTAGTCACCATTCACCGACTTCCATGACACTTTCCCGCCGAACGATCGCCATTCCCGAGAGTCGTGAGCTCGACGTGTTCGCGGGGTTGCTCGAGCGCCGCGGCGCGAAGGTGATTCGCTGTCCGCTCGTCGCCATCCTGGATGCACCGGATCCGCAGCCGGTTCTCGACTGGGTGCGGTATTTCAACGCCGGTCAGGTCGACGATCTCATTTTGCTGACCGGCGAAGGTTTGCGGCGCATCCTCTCGTGCATCGAAGAGCATGCGCCCGAGTTGCGCGAGGATTTCGTAACCGCGCTCGCGCGCGTACGGAAGTTCACGCGCGGCCCGAAGCCGGCGCGAGCGCTGCGCGATCTCGGCCTCAAGTCCGACGTTGCCGCCGAGCCGGCAACGACGGAAGGCGTCGTCGGAGTCCTCAAGCGCGAGCATCTGAGCGGCCGCAGCGTGACTGTGCAGCGCTATGGCGTCGAACCGAACGTCGCAATCGAATCGTATTTGAAATCGGCGGGCGCGCGAGTGTCGACCGTCGCGCCGTACGTCTATGCCGATGCCGCTGCGGATAGCGCAGTGCTGGACCTGCTGAACAAAATGGCTGCGAACGAGGTCGACATCATCGCGTTCACGAGCTCGGTGCAAGTGGAGCGATTGTTCTCCGTCGCCCCGCTCGAATTGGTGAAGTCGGCACTCGAACGCACCGAAGTCGCGGCGGTCGGTCCCGTCGTCGCGTCGGCCTTGGAGAAGCGCGGCATCAAAGTGCGCTTCATGCCGCAGGACTCTTACTTCATGAAGCCGCTCACGACCGCCATCGAACAGGCGCTCACGCCAGGCACATGATGCGGCGGGCTCGGGGCTTGGGGCCCGGGCAAGAACCAAGAGCCCAACCAAATAGAGAAACATGGCGCCACGCGCCCACAACGCGGGAGCGTGACGAGTTCATGCTCAATTCTCGGCTAGCAGCAGCGCTTGTCTGGCCCGAGCCCCAAGCCCCGAGCCCCACGCCCCTTTTTAGCGTACCGCGGCCGCTTCCGCGATGAGCGTTTTGATCTCGCCGACGCACGAGCCGCAGTTCGTTCCGGCGCGTAGCTTCTGTCCGACTTCCTGCGGTGTTGCGAGCTTGTGCTTCACGACGGCTTCCCACAGCGTCGTCTTGCCGACGCCGAAGCACGAGCACACGATCGGGCCCGTATCGGCGCGCGGGTCGGGCGCCTGACCGATCAACAGTCCCGCGCGGTCGCAATCTTCGATGCGTTCTTTCGCGAACAGCGTTGCGAGCCACGTGCGCGAAGGCAGATTCGGTCGCGGCGAGATGAATACGCACGCCGTCATGCGATCGTCGACCAGCAATGCGCCGCGATACACGCCGGCGCTCAGATCGGAGTACTCGAGCCAGTCGGCTTCTGGGCTCGAAGCGTTCAACAGGCGTCGCGCCCACGCCGACCAGTCGCCGTGCACGCGCCGGCCCGCGAGCTCGTAGCGATAGAACTGCGTACCGTGAGCAAGCGTCCACCACGTCACGTCGAGCATGGGCAGCGGCCGGCGCGTGAGGATGAATCCGTGCCAGCTCACGATGAAGGGCATCACTCTCGCCGGGGTGTGCTTGAGCTCGGGCTCGCCTGAGATCGGATCGACGACCGGATTGACGAGCGCTCCGACGCGCGCATCGGACGCGAACGCGCTGTTCCAATGAATCGGAACGAACGCCATGCCGCGCGGCATCTCCCCGCTCATGCGCAAGCGCGCGACGAGCGAGCCCCAGCGCGTCGACACGCGCACGAGCTCGCCTTCGCGCGTACCGGCGAGCAGCGCGTCCTGCGGATGCAGATCGACGTAGGGCTCAGGCGTGTGCGTCGACAAGCGCGGCGATTTGCCGCTGCGCGTCATCGTGTGCCATTGATCGCGAATGCGCCCCGTGTTGAGCACGAGGGGAAACTCGTCATCGATGTGTTGCACGGGCAGGCGCGGCGACGTCGCTACGAAACGGGCCTTACCGTCCGCATGATAGAAGCGGCCGTCTGCGAACAAGCGCGGAGTGCCGCCGTGTCCCGCGTGCGGTACGGGCCATTGAATCGGTGCGAGCTCGTCATACGCTTGCTCGCTCAGCGATGCGAGACCGCCGATGTCGAATGCACGCGAGCCGGCATTATCAGCGGCGGACAATGCGGCGTGCTCGCGAAAGATATCGCGAGCGCACGTATACGCGAACGCTTCGCCGAATCCCATGCGCCGTGCGACTTCGGTGACGATCCACCAATCCGGCTTGGCCTCGCCGGGTAGCTTCAAAAATGCGCGCTGCCGCGAGATGCGTCGGTCCGAGTTCGTCACGGTGCCGTCCTTCTCGCCCCAGGCCGCGGCGGGCAGCAACACGTGCGCGCACACGGCCGTATCCGTGTGCTGCACGCAATCGGATACGACGACGAGCCGGCAGCGCTGAAGCGCCTCCTTCACTTTGTCCGCGTTCGGCAAGCTGACGACCGGATTCGTCGCCATGATCCAGACGGCTTTGATGCGGCCTTCGTGAATCGCATCGAAAAGCTCGACTGCTTTCAGGCCGGCGCGCTGCGCGATCACCGGGCTCTTCCAGAACTGCTGCACGATGCGCCGATGCTCGGCGTTGTCGAGCTCCATGTGTGCTGCGAGCATGTTTGCGAGCCCGCCGGCTTCGCGGCCGCCCATCGCATTCGGTTGTCCCGTTACCGAGAACGGTCCCATGCCGGGCCGGCCGATCCGGCCGGTCAGCAGGTGGCAGTTGATGATGCTGTTGACCTTGTCCGTGCCGGCCGAGGATTGATTGACGCCCTGGGAGAAGACGGTGATCGTCTCTTCGGTGCGCGCGAACAAGTTATAGAAGTCCGACAAACGCTGTACGTCGACACCGCAGATCTTCGCGACCGCTCGTAAGTCGCCGGCAGTGTTCTCGGCGATGAGCATGGCGCGATCGAGCCCGGTCGTGCGGCCCGAGACGAAGCTCGTATCGACCGTTCCGTGCTGATGTAGATAGGAGAGCAAGCCGTTGAAGAGCCAGACATCCGTCCCCGCACGAACAGGCAAGTGAATATCCGCGAACTCGCAGGTTGCGGTTCGGCGCGGATCGATGACGACGATCTTGAGATCGGGTCGCCTCGTCTTCGCTTCCGTAACACGCTGGAAGAGGATCGGGTGACACCACGCGGCGTTCGAGCCGACGAAGACCACCAGCTTGGCGAGGTCGAGATCCTCGTAGCAAAGGGGAACGAGATCCTCGCCGAACGCACGCTTGTGGCCGGCCACCGCAGAGGACATGCACAGCCGCGAGTTCGTATCGATGTTCGCCGTACCGATGAATCCCTTCATCAGCTTGTTCGCGACGT
Source organism: Lysobacteraceae bacterium (assembly GCA_012516015.1). GTDB lineage: Bacteria > Pseudomonadota > Gammaproteobacteria > Steroidobacterales > Steroidobacteraceae > Steroidobacter. Next base: position 5,618 of record JAAYXG010000636.1, read on the forward strand.
AGTAGTCCTCCGTCAACAACTGGCCGGAGACATAGAACGCCACTGATTCGGGGCCATATTCCTCGATGATGCGCGCAAAGCCGCTCGCGACGTAATCGAGCGCGTCATCCCACGATGCGGGACTTCCTTTGATCTGCGGGTGGAGCAAGCGGCCGTCGAGACCGAGCGTTTCGCCCAGCGCTGCGCCCTTGGAGCACAGTCGGCCGAAGCTCGCGGGATGCTGCGGATCGCCTGCGATCTCGACGCCTTCATCTGGAAGGCGCCTCACAAGCACGCCGCAACCGACGCCGCAATAGGGGCAAGTGGTGCGAGTGGGTAACATGCGTGTAGAGGGTATGGGGTGTGTGTAGGGCTTGGGCCGGAATCAGAAGGACTCGAGGTGGAGCCCGCGTGAACGCGACGAGCGACTGAAGATTGAACCTGCAACTCGCTCGTCCGCTCTGGCCCAAACCCAACGCCCCGAGCCGCATGTCCATAGCCTCATTTCACAAACCCCGCCCCGAACAGCAATTTGTCCCGCAGCGGTCCGATGTCGCGACCTTCGGTCATGAGCTCGAAGTACCATGGACCGTCTTGCACATCGCCATACAGCACGGCGCCTCGGATGCGGTTCTTCTCGATCACGATGCGCTTGTAGATGCCGCGTTTCGCGTCCCGCAGCACGAGCGCTTCGCTCGTCGGTCCGCCGAGAAAGTCGCCAGCAGAGAACAGATCGATGCCCGTGACCTTGAGCTGCGTCGAGACGAGCGAGCCGGTGTAGCGTCCGATGCCGAACTCCGCGAGATGCGTGGCGCATACGTTCGCTTGCTCGAACAGCGGCGCGATAAGGCCGTAGGTGCTATTGCGGTGCTGCACGCATTCGCCGACCGCGTAGATGCTCGGATCGAAGGTTTGCATCGTGTCGTTCACGAGCACGCCCCGATCGCAGCGCAAACCCGCCGCTTTCGCGAGATCGATGTTTGGGCGAATGCCGGCGGCCATGACGACGAGGTCGGCTTGGAGCTCGGTGCCGTCGTCCAAGCGGATCGCGCGAACGCGCTTCGCTGAGGCTGGATCCGGCCCATGCCCCGCAAGAATCGCGATCGTTCTTGCCGGCATCACGAACTTGAGCCCGCGCTGCTCGAGCGACTCTTTCAGCATCGAGGCCGCAGCGCGATCGAGCTGGCGCTCCATGAGCGTGTCGAGCAGATGCACGACCGTCACGTCCATGCCCTGTTTGAGCAGACCGTTCGCGGCCTCGAGACCGAGCAATCCGCCGCCGATGACGACGGCCTTCTTGTGCGTGCGCGCCGCTTGCAGCATGAGGTCGACATCCTGCAAATCGCGGAACGTCACGACGCCCTCCAAGTCGTTGCCGGGGACGGGCAATACGATCGGATTCGAGCCCGTGGCGAGCAGCAGACGATCGTACTGGACGACCGTGCCGCTCTTTGCGGTCACCGTACGTCGGCGACGATCGATCGACACGATCGGATCGTCGACGTATAGCTGCACGCCCTTCTCGCGATACCACTCGAACGGGTTCAGTACGATGTCCTGCACGGTCTTCTCGCCTGCGAGCACCGGCGAGAGCAAGACTCGGTTGTAATTCGGATGAGGCTCCGCACCGAACACGACGATCTCGTAGGCATTCGGCGCGATCTGCAGGAGGTTCTCGACGACCTTCATTCCCGCCATGCCGTTGCCGACGACGACGAGCCTGCGCGTACGTTGCGCCGAACGGATCGGGACGCTCTTGATGTAGACGCGACCCTCCGACACACGCGCGGGATAGGCGTGCACCGAATGCTCCGGATCCTCGATGCAGCGACCGGTGATCAAGCTGAAGTGGTGCTTGTAGATCGGTGAGGCGACGACGGGCTCGCCGTTGATATCGCCGATGAGCCCGCGTGCGAGCACGTTCGCCTCGCTGTTCGGGTCGAAGTTATCGAGCGCGTAAACCTGCTC
>JAAYXG010000637.1 GCA_012516015.1 Lysobacteraceae bacterium
AAGCAGAAGCAGGCACAAGAAGCCAAGCAGAAGGAGGCTCAAGAGAAGGAGCCCGCAAGCGAGCAGCAGCTCGAAGCCGATCGCAAGCGGCAGGAAGCCGAGGCTCTCGAGGCGGAGCGTCTGCGCCGCGAGCAAGAAGAAGCGGAATTGCAGCGTCGCGCCGAGGAAGAGGCCCGGCTGCTCGCCGAAGAGAACGCACGATTACTACAGGAAGCGCGCGAGCGCAGTGAGGCGGAGTTGCGCGAGGCCGCGCTTGCGGCGACGCAGGCAGCCGCCGCGGCTGCTGCCGAGCCGGCGCGCCCCGCCGAACGCCATCGCGAGCGCGAGTCCGCGCCGCGCCGCAAGGAGCTTCACGTCTCCAGCGATGCGAGCGCACGGTTCAAGAAGCGCAAGCAAAGTCAGGCTTCGAGATCGCGCCGTCCGGTTCAGGTCAGCGTCGGCACCCAACACGGGTTCGAGCGTCCGGCCGCGCCGGTCAAGCACGAGGTGCAAATCGGCGAGACGATCACGGTTGGCGAGTTGGCCCAGAAGATGGCCGTCAAGGCCAACGAAGTCATCAAGGTGATGATGAACATGGGCGTGATGGCGACGATCAACCAGCCGATCGATCAGGATACGGCCGTGCTCGTCGTGGAAGAGCTCGGACACACGCCGGTGATCGTGCGCGAAAGCGCAATCGAGGACGATCTGCAGGCGACCGCCGGCTCGCACGAGCTGGCGCCGCGTCCGCCTGTCGTGACCGTCATGGGCCATGTCGATCACGGAAAGACTTCGCTGCTCGACTACATCCGTCGCACGAAAGTGGCGGCCGGCGAAGCGGGCGGCATCACGCAGCACGTGGGCGCCTATCACGTGGAGACGGACAAAGGCGTCGTCACGTTCCTCGATACGCCTGGTCACGCCGCGTTCACCGCAATGCGTGCGCGCGGTGCTCAGGTCACCGATATCGTCGTGCTCGTCGTCGCCGCCGATGACGGCGTGATGCCTCAGACGATCGAGGCGATTCAGCACGCGCGCGCCGCGGACGTGCCGATCGTCGTTGCGGTCAACAAGATCGACAAGAGCGAAGCGGACCCGGATCGCGTGCGCAACGATCTCGCGCAACACAACGTGCTGCCCGAAGAGTGGGGCGGCGATACGTTGTTCGTGCACGTATCCGCCCGTACGGGCGAGGGCATCGATCAGCTGCTCGATGCGATTCTCCTGCAAGCGGACGTGCTCGAGCTCAAGGCCGCTCACACCGGCCCTGCCGCCGGTGTCGTTGTGGAGTCCAGCATGGAGAAGGGACGCGGTGCGGTCGCTACGGTGCTCATCAAGCGCGGCACCTTGAAGCCCGGCGATCCGATCATCGCGGGGCAGGAATTCGGCCGTGTGCGTGCGATGTTCGACGAATCCGGGCAGGCGATCACGGAAGCCGGCCCGTCGCTGCCCGTCGTCGTGCTCGGTCTCTCGGGTGCGCCGAATGCGGGCGATGAGCTGCTCGTGGTCGAAAGCGAGCGCAAGGCCCGCGAGGTCGCGCTGTATCGCCAAGGCAAGTTCCGCGATACGAAGCTTGCGAAGCAAGGGCCCGCGAAGCTCGAGGACATGCTGTCGCAAATGGGCGATGACAAGGCGGCGACGGTGCAGGTTGTACTCAAGGCCGACGTGCAAGGCAGTGTCGAGGCGTTGCGCGACGCGTTGACCAAGCTGTCCACGGATGAGGTTGCAGTAAAGGTCATTTCGAGCGGGGTCGGCGGTATCACCGAGTCCGACGTGACGTTGGCACAGGCTTCGAATGCGCGGATCATCGGCTTCAACGTGCGCGCCGACAGCTCCGCTCGCAACATGATCAAGGAATCGGGCATCGATGTCCGGTACTACAGCATCATCTACGAAGCGATCGACGATCTGAAGCAAGTGCTCTCGGGCATGCTGGCACCGGAGGTGAAGGAGCAGATCGTGGGCCTTGCCGAGGTTCGCGAGGTGTTCCGCTCCAGTAAGTTCGGCACCGTTGCGGGTTGTATCGTCGTGGATGGCTACGTCCGTCGCAGCAATCCGATCCGCGTGCTGCGCAACAACGTCGTGATCTTCGAAGGCGAGCTCGAGTCGCTTCGTCGCTTCAAGGACGATGTCAACGAAGTGCGCGCGGGTACGGAGTGCGGCATCGGCGTTCGCAACTACAACGACGTTCGAGTCGGCGACCAAATCGAGTGCTACTCCCGCGTGGAGATCGCTCGAACGATGTGACCGAACGACGATCGGCGGCCGTGTTCGAGCGGTCGCGGATCGAACCGCCCATTGTGGCGCAGCGTTGAGCAGAAAAGCTGCCACGATCACGACCTGAGCCCCGTACGCCATGCCATCCAAGTCCTACCCACGCAGCCGCCGCGTTGCCCAGCAGTTGCAGCGAACGTTGAGCGAGATCATGCGCCGCGAG
>JAAYXG010000638.1 GCA_012516015.1 Lysobacteraceae bacterium
GCGCGATCTGGATGAGCGGTCCGCTTGCGACCAGCGCATCGAGCGCCGCGGCGCCCATTCGTTGTCTGACGAGCGTGGCCCAAAACTCGATCGCGCCGGACTCATGCAGCAAGCCGAACGCGCCCGCGACGACGATCAGGCCGCGATTGTCGATGAGACCGAACTTGACTAACTCCAATGCTGGCAACCGCAACAATGTCTCTTCCGCCTCCTGCTGCGCGTCGGCCGCAGTCGACCGCCCTTCCGCCCGCGAGGCGAACACGTGCTGCCGCAACGCCTCCGCGGCCTCGAGCCCGAGCACTTGAATGAGCGCCTCCGGTTTCCCGCCGGTCGAGGTTTCCACACGCACTTCCGCCACGCCGAGCAGTCGATGCAGCACGCCGCGCTCCGTATCGATGTTCTCGATGCGTGAGTAGTCGATCTGCCGCACGTTGCGAAAGAAGACGCCTTCGCGAATCACGAGTCCGGTCGGACCGCAGCCGTAGCGATAGACGTGCTGATTCCAGAACACGACGAAGAGCGGCGGCACCGCAAGCCATGCAAGCCACAGCGGGAACCCGTTCCTCGAGCCGAAGATCACGGCGGCAATCGCCGGAAAGATCAAGTGACGTGCGAGCGTGAGCGCTCCGAACAGCCACGACATCGGGTGCAAGCGCTTCGTGGGCTCGAATGCATCGTCAAACACTGGCGCGATCTCTGCTCAGTAGCTGGTCGCGGAGCGCAAGTGCATAATCGTGGCGCAAACCTTCGAGCTCCACTTTGGTGTAGCGGCTGCCGGCCGTGTAGAGCTTCAGGGTGGCGACGCCGTAGCGGCGTTGCAGCGGCCCCTGCGAAACATCCGAATGCTGGATGCGCGCGCGCGGCAGAGAGGTTTGCGTGCGCCACCAAACGCCACCCTGAATCTTGAGCCCCATGCCATCGACGCGGTAGGTCAAGCGGCGATAGCGCAGCGGTTGCCAGCACCAGCCGAACAGCGCACCGCCGACGACGACGGCCGCGCAGACGTAAGCCGCCGCCGATGTCGATATCGGGGCCAGTGGAATCGCGCACACGAAACCCGCGACGATGGCTGTCACGAGCGCTTCCGCACGCCACGTAGCGATCGCAGCGCGGTCGACATGCTGGTCGGACATCAGTTGCAGCCCTGCAGAGTCACGGCGGCATTGTACAGTGTCGATCGCATCCGCAGACGGACTACGACGCACTACTGTCCGGAAAAAATCACGGACACAACGATTGGCGCGAAGAATCGCGAACGACCGCGCGCTTTGAGCTTGGCGAGACTCAATAAGCATCGTCGTCCCGGCGCAGGCCGGGATCCAGGGAAAGATGCGGCACGCCATGCGCGCATACGCCTGGACTCCGGCCTCCGCCGGAGCGACGAAGGTGCGTATCACATTTTTCCCGGATCGTGCATCGAGGGAAGGGGCGCTGATCGGGACGTGCAGGTGCCCTGACGCCGGGTCAATGAGCGGCAACTCCCCCGAGTAGCGGGATCACCGCATGTTGAGGAAGAATGCCCCCATGCCCGAGCTCGCCCCCATTTCCGCGTCCGAGCGCATCGACATTCTCGATACGACCCGGGGTGTCGCGGTCCTCGGCATTCTGCTCATGAACATCGCGGGATTCGGATTGCCGTATGCCTACGAGGACCCGACGAATTGGGGCGGTCACGAAGGCAAGAACCTCATCGCTTGGCGCGTCTCCTCGTTGTTCTTCGAAGGCACGATGCGTGGCCTGTTCACGCTTCTCTTCGGTGCCGGCGTCATTCTCTTTCTACAACGTCACCGACTGCGAAA
>JAAYXG010000639.1 GCA_012516015.1 Lysobacteraceae bacterium
AGCGCGGCGGAATCCGAGGCCGCGGACCGAATCAGAAGCAGTACCTGCACAACATCCGCACGAGCGACCTCACGTTCGGTATCGGCCCGGCTGGAACGGGCAAGACTTATCTAGCCGATGCCTGTGCCGTCGAGGCACTGCAAACGGATCGGGTGCGCCGTATCGTGCTCGTGCGCCCAGCCGTGGAAGCGGGCGAGCGCCTCGGTTTCTTGCCGGGCGATATCGGTCAGAAAGTCGATCCTTATCTACGCCCGATGTACGACGCGCTCTACGACATGATGGGCTTCGATCGAGTCGCCAGAGCGATCGAGCGTCAAGTCATCGAGATCGCGCCGCTCGCCTTCATGCGCGGACGCTCGCTCAATGACGCTTTCATCATTTTGGACGAAGGGCAGAACACGTCCGTCGAACAGATGAAGATGTTCCTGACGCGTATCGGCTTCGGATCGAAGGCGGTCGTGACCGGCGATGTGACGCAGACGGACTTGCCCAAACAGCAGATGTCCGGTCTCAAGCACGTGATCAAGATCTTGCAAGGCGTCGACAACGTCGCCTTCACCTTCTTTACTTCGAAAGACGTCGTTCGCCACCCCCTCGTGCAGCGCATCGTCGAGGCGTACGAACGCCATCAGAGCGCGTCGCGCGACAAAGGGGCATCGACGGCGGAAGGCGACTCCAGTTGAGCGAGTCGAATCGAGCGGTGCGCGACGTAGTTGGCGTCGATTCGAAGAGGGCTCGAGGCAGCGATGGCCGAAGGCATCTTGATGTGACAGTGCAGATCGCAACGAGTCGTCGCGGAATTCCGCACGCGCGAACGCTCGCACTATGGGCGCGCGCCGCGTATGCGGATGCCGCAAGCGCAACGAAGTTTCCGCGACCTGCCGCATTGACGATTCGCATCGTGGGAGCCGCCGAGAGCCGTCGGCTCAACCGTACGTGGCGCGGCAAGGACAAGCCCACGAACGTCTTGTCGTTTCCGGGAATGGACGCTGCGGTCAGTACGGCCCACACCCTGCAGCCTGCAATCATTCTTGGAGATCTCGCCGTATGCGCCCCTGTCGTACGGCGCGAAGCACGAGAGCAGCGTAAGCCGCTTCGTGCTCACTGGGCCCATATGATCGTACACGGCGTATTGCACCTTCTGGGATACGATCACGAGGATGAGCACGATGCGCAGCGTATGGAAGCGCTCGAGGTGCGGATACTTGCTCGTATGGGCATCGATAACCCCTATGTCGTTGCGCTGGCCGCGTAATCGCGAGGCCGTTGCCGTGAACGCGAATAGGGATCGTCAAACTCTCAAAGTCAGTCATGTCTGAGGATAACGGTACTGGAAGATGGTTCAAACGTCTCACCGAGACGTTCAGCGGCGAGCCGAAGGATCTCGAAGACCTTCTTGAGGTGATCACGCACGCGAGAGAGCGCGGCATCATCAACCAAGACGCCTCCGAAATGCTCGAAGGCGTTCTGCGCGTCGCGGAGCTGCAAGTGCGGGACATCATGGTGGCCCGCTCGCAGATGGTCGTCGTCAGCAGGGACGATCCCCCGGAGAAGATTCTCCCCGCCGTTATCGAGGCTGGGCATTCCAGGTATCCGGTGATCGGCGAGGATCGCGATCAAGTCGTCGGCATCCTGCTCGCGAAGGATCTGCTTCGGTA
>JAAYXG010000640.1 GCA_012516015.1 Lysobacteraceae bacterium
ATCGTTCGTTCCCTTGGGCTAAGGGGCTCCGGCTGTCGATCGACTCGTCAGAGCCCGGCCGGAGCGCAGCGCCCTACTACGCGGCGTTCGCTTTCTGCTCCAGGATCTTGTCGATCTTCTCTTTGAGCGTCACCGCGGTGAACGGCTTGATCACGTAACCGTTCACGCCGGCCTGTGCCGCTTCGATGATCTGCTCGCGCTTCGCCTCGGCCGTGAGCATCAGCACAGGCAACTTCGCGAGCTTCGGATCGGCGCGCACGGCCTTGAGCAGCTCGAGCCCCGGCATGCCCGGCATATTCCAATCCGTGATCAAGAAATCGAAGCCGCCAGACTTCAGCAGCGGCAGAGCCGTCTGACCGTCGTCTGCCTCGGTCACGTTCGCATAGCCGAGATCGTTCAACAGGTTCTTGATGATTCGACGCATCGTCGAGAAGTCGTCGACCACCAGAAACTTCATGTCTTTGCTCACTTCAATCTCCTCAAAGATCGGCTGGGGGCTGGCGACTGGAGGCTGGGGCTAGAGAGTGCGTATCCTCGTCTTGCTCCAACCTCCAGCCCCCAGCCTCCAGCCGCGTGCTCACGCTCTTTTCTCTGCGCGGTCGCGCCAGTCGGCCAGTCGCGCCTTCAATCGCACGAGCGCCTGACCATGCAACTGACACACCCGCGACTCCGTGACCTTCAACACCGCACCGATCTCTTTCAAGTTCAGCTCGTCGTCGTAATACAAAGACATCACGAGTCGCTCTCGCTCCGGGAGCTCTTCGATCGCACGAGCAAGAGCTGCCCTGAATCCGTCTTCCGTCGCATCGAGAAACGGATCGGCACGCTCGTCCTCGATGTGCCCGAGCAGCGAATCGTCGTCGCCGTTCGTCTCATCGAGGCTCGCGATCCGACAGCTCGCCGCATCCTGCGCGATCTTGTGGTACTCGCCGAGCGATATACCCATTCGATCCGCGATCTCGCCGTCGCGCGCTTCGCGGCCGAGCTCCGCTTCGATCTCGCGAATCGCCGCCGCCGCCGCACGCGCCTTGCGGTGCACGGAGCGCGGCGCCCAGTCCAACTTGCGAAGCGCATCGAGCATCGCACCGCGAATGCGTATGCCCGCGTACGTTTCGAAGCTCGCCCCGCGATCTGCCGTATAGTTCGCGGCGGCTTCCAACAAGCCGAGCATGCCGGCCTGAATCAAATCATCGACTTCCACCGACGCCGGCAAGCGGCCCGCAAGGTGATATGCGATTCGCTTCACCAGCTCGGCGTGGCGCATCACCAATGCCTCGCTGTTCGCCACGCCGGAGACGGCCTTGTAGGCGCCGACGCTCATTGCACGACCTCCAGGCGCACCTGAGGTTTGCGCACGAGCCGCTCCACGAAGAACTCGAGGTTGCCTCGCGGACAGTCCGGTACAGGCCACTTATCGGCCTTGAGCGCGAGTTTCTTGAATGCCCGCGACGCCGGACACGCCGGAAACGCCGCCACAACCGGACGCTGTTCACGAATCGCGCGGCGCAGGTACGGGTCATCGGGGATTTCCCCGATATAGTCGAGCGTGACATCCAGGAATCGGCCGGTTACGCGCTCGAGCTTGCGGAACAGGTGCTCGCCTTCGCCCGGCGACCGAACCATGTTCGCCAGAACGCGGAACGTCCTGATGCCGTGATTGCGGCTCATCACCTTCGTGAGCGCATACGCATCCGTCATCGATGCCGGCTCGTCGCACACGACGAGCAGGACGTGCTGCGCGGCCTGCGTGAATTGAACGACGCTATGCGAGATGCCCGCCGACGTGTCGACGATCAGGGTGTCGAGCCGCGAGCTGAGCGCGCTGAACGCTTGCACGAGCCCGAGATGTCCCGCGGCCGGCAGGTTTGCGAGCTCGGCGACGCCCGATGCGCCGGGAACGACGTGAAAGCCCTGCGGGGACTCGATGATGATCTCTTCGAGCGTGCGCTCGCCGGAGAGCACGTGCGCCATCGTGTGGCGCGGCGAGAGGCCGAGAAAGACATCGACGTTGGCAAGACCCAAATCGCCGTCGAGCAGCATGACGCGTCGCCCGGCGGAAGTGAGCGCCGTTGCGAGATTCACAGCCACGCTCGTCTTGCCGACGCCCCCCTTTCCGCCCGTGACCGCAATCACCTGGACCGGGCCCGGCTGCGCCGCGCGCTTCAATCCGGATGTTTGCACTACTTCAATCATGAGAACCACCGTCTGCGAATTGTTGATTTGCGGTTGCGCCCGAGCGATGTGCGCTTCGAGTACGGGCTCGGATGCACGATGATCGTCAGGAGCGACAGATCGATACGCGGGGCGCGATAGCTCGGCTTTCGCGCCGCCTCTTCGGTGCGCATCGCCCGATCCCTTGCAGCTTCTTTCTTACGCGAGCGCATGAGCGACTCCACCGAAACGTCTGCGCAACAAGTCTTCGTCCGCTTCGGCGCCCGCCTTCCGCGGCAGCTCGACGGCGCGGGCGACGAGTTGATGTGCACGAGCGGGACTGATGTCTTCGGGAACGCGTTGACCGTCGGTCACATACGCGAGCGGCAACTGCGAGCGGATGAGCATCGACAACGATCCGCCAAGGCTCGTCGCTTCATCGAGCTTCGTGAGCACACAGCTTCGCGGTTGCGCCGGCGCAAACCGCTCGACCGCCTCCTCGATCGCGCCCGCCTGCGAAGCCGCCGACACGACGAGCGAGGTCTCCAATCGATCGCTCGCGGCGGCGAGTGTCGCGAGCTCCTCTGCGAGGCGCGGATCGCGCTGGCTGTAGCCGGCCGTGTCGATCAATACCAAGCGCTTGTCGTCGAGATGATCGAGCAGCTGCGGGAGCTCACCGGGGCCGTCGGTCGCGTAGGCGGGAACGCCGAGCAACCTTCCCAAAGTGTGGATCTGCTCTTGCGCACCGATGCGAATCGAATCGGTCGAGATCAACGCGATATCGCGTGGACCGTGACGCAACAGCCAGCGGGCCGCGAGCTTCGCGATCAGCGTGGTCTTTCCGACGCCGGTCGCACCGACCATCGCTACCACGCCGCCGGAATCGAGCCATCGCTCATCGATCACCGCGATGCGCCGCGCGATCAGTGCGAGCGAGAGACGATGCGCTTCCGCGAGCTCGAGCCGAGCGGGCAACTGGGCGACCAGCTCGGCGGCGAGATCTTGCGCAAGGCCGAGCACCGTAAGCTCCTTCAACAGCTCCGTTTGCACCGGTGCGCGGCGCGACAGATCGTTCCAGGCGAGCGTCGCGAGCTGCGTCTCGAGCATACGGCGCAGCGTACGCAGCTCCTCATTCACATCGGAGCCGTATTCGGGCAACTCGAAGCGGTCGTTCGCGAACTGCCGAGCGAAATCGGCAAAATCTCGTTCTGTCGTCTCCTGCCGTCCGCGCGCCACGTCGCGATCGCGCCCCTGCACGTGTGCCGTCGCCACGGACGAATGGGGGCGCGATTCGCTCGTTCGAGCGTCTACGCCGCCTGACGCGTTCGCTTCGACGTCGCGACCGTACGTATCGACCCCGCCGTCGTTGTCGTAGTCGACCGCAGCGACAACCTCCACGCCGCCGTTCACGCGACGCGTCGACAATATCACCGCATCGGGCCCCTGTGCCTCGCGCACGAGCCGCAGCGCTTGGCGCATGTCGGCGGCGCGGTAGTGTTTGAGTTTCACGTGTTCGCTCCGCGAACCAGGGCTTGGGGCTTGGGGCTCGGGGCTTGGGCAAGAGCGTCAGACGGCCCCAGACGACCGACAGAGTTGACACGCACGCCCCATGCTCTCGAAAACACTCGCATCGCTCCTCTAACCCAAGCCCCACGCCCCATGCCCCATGCCCTCGTAATCATCTGCCCACCGCTGTAACTAATCTGACCTTCCTGTTATCCGGAATTTCGTTCCACGCGAGCACGTGCATGCTCGGTACGATCGAGCGCATGAAGCGCGCGAGCGTTTGGCGAAGCTGCGGCGGGACGAGCAGCACGGCCGGTTCCCCGCTGAGCTCTTGTCGTTGCGCCGCTTCGGCGAGACGGCGTTGCATGCGTTCGGCGAGGCCCGGCTCCAAACCGGGCGTCGCTGCGTTGTTGCCTGCAAGCGAGTTCGTGAGCAATTGCTCGAGCTCGGGCTCGAGCGTGATGACGGGCAGCTCGCTCGACATGCCAGCGATGTCTTGCACGATCTGCCGGCCGAGCGCGACGCGTACATGCGCCTGTAGCTGTGCCGGATCCTGCGTTCGGGCAGCGTGCTCCGCGAGCGTTTCGACGATCGTTCGCATGTTGCGGATCGGCACGCGCTCGGCGAGCAGACCCTGCAACGTTCGCACGACCGTGCTGAGCGGCAGGAGCCGCGGCGTCAGATCTTCGACGAGCTTCGGCGCCGTCTTCGCGAGCGTATTGAGGAGCTGCTGCACCTCTTCGTGCCCGAGCAGCTCGTGCGCGTGCGTCTGGATGATATGACTCAGGTGCGTTGCGACGACGGTGCTCGCATCCACGACCGTGTAGCCGAGCGTCTGCGCGTGATCGCGCGAACCCGGCTCGATCCACACCGCCTCCATACCGAACGCCGGATCGTGTGTTTCGATGCCGGCCAGCTTGCCGAACACCTTGCCCGGGTTGATGGCAAGCTCGCGTTCCGGATAGATGACGCCTTCGCCGACCGGCACGCCGGCCAAGTTGATGCGATACGAGTTCGGCGCGAGATCGAGGTTGTCTCGGATATGGACGGCCTGCACGAGAAAGCCGAGATCCTGCGTCAGCTTGCGGCGCACGCCGCGAATGCGTGCGAGCAGATCGCCGCCCTGCGCTTGATCGACGAGCGGCACGAGCCGATATCCGACTTCGAGACCGATGATGTCGACCGGCTGAACGTCATCCCAGGTGAGCTCGCGCGTTTCGGCCGCGGGCGGGGGCGGAGGCGGCGGCGAGTCGACGATCTCGGGCTCCGCGAGCGAGTGTTTGTGGAGCATCCAGGCAGCGCCGCCGCACAGCGCGGCCATCATCAGAAACACGACGTTCGGCATACCGGGGATCAAGCCGATCACACACAGCAACGCCGCGGCGATGGCGAGCGCTCGCGGTTGGCCGAACAGTTGCTTCGCAAGCTCGCCGCCCATGTCTTGAGACTTCGACATGCGCGTCACGATGATCGCGACGGCGGTCGAGAGCAGCAGCGCCGGAATCTGTGCGACGAGGCCGTCGCCGATCGTCAACAGCGTGTACACGCGCGCTGAGTCGCCGAAGGACATGTCGTGCGCCATCATGCCGATACAGATGCCGCCGATCATGTTGATGATCAGGATCAGAATGCCGGCCGTCGCGTCGCCGCGAACGAACTTGCTGGCA
>JAAYXG010000641.1 GCA_012516015.1 Lysobacteraceae bacterium
TAACTATTCCCGTTGATGGAAAGTTCGCGGTTGGTGATTTGCGTCACCAAGAAAAACAGCGCGGCAAAGCCGAGCAGCACGAACAGCCCGGTCGAAAGTTCCACGGCTCGCGTCGAACGCATAGATGTTCCTCGAGTTCAGCGCGTCATGCTCAAAGCATGACGGCGGTCAGCATGTAATCCAAAATCAGCGTCAGCACGGCGGACGTCACGACCGTCCGGGTCGTCGCCCGACCGACGCCCTCGGCCGTCGGCGTCGCGGTATAGCCTTCGTAGACGGCGATCAAGCTGCACGCGACGCCGAACACGCAGCCCTTGATCACGCCTTCCATCACGTCGTCCACATCCACGCTGGAACGCATCTGCGACCAGAACGCCGCGGCATCGACGCCGAGTTGCTGCACGCCGATCAGTTGCACGCCGAAGATGCCGATCGCGATGAAGATGACGGTCAGAAGCGGCATCGCAATTAGCCCGCCCAGAAAGCGCGGCGCGACCACGCGTCGGATGGGATCGACGGCCATCATCTCCATCGCGGCGAGCTGATCGGTCGCGCGCATGAGGCCGATCTCCGAAGCGAGCGCCGTGCCGGCACGACCCGCGAACAGCAAGGCCGTCACGACCGGACCGAGCTCCTTGATCAGCGCGAGCGCCGCGCCGGTACCGAGCGCATCTTCCGAACCGAAACGCTGCAGGAGATCGTAGCCTTGCAAGCCGAGCACCATGCCGACGAACAGACCGCAGGTCATGATGATGACGAGCGACAAGGCACCGGCGTTGTAGATCTGCTCGACGATGAATCCCGGGCGCAAGATCGCTCGCGGCACTTGACCGAGCACGCGCGCAAAGAACAGCGCGACCGCTCCGACGGTCGCAACGAAGCCTCGCACGTTGTCTATCAGCTCTTGAAACAGCTTCATGCGAGCAATTGTTCGAAGTAATCGGGTGCCGGATAGTGGAACGCGACCGGCCCGTCGGGAAGGCCGTTGATGAATTGATGCACGATTTGCGAATCGTGCTCCTTGAGCTCGTCGAAGGCTCCCTGGGCAGCGACTTTTCCGCCAGCAATGATGAAGCTCATGTCCGCCAGCTGGGAGAGCTCGGCGACATCGTGCGATACGACGATGCTCGTAATCCCGAGCGCGTTGTTCATCTGCCGTACGAGCCGCACGATCATCCCCATCGAGATCGGATCCAAGCCGGTAAACGGCTCATCGTAAATGAGCACATCGGGATCTGTCGCCATTGCGCGCGCGAGCGCCACGCGTCGCGCCATGCCGCCTGACAACTCTTGAGGCATGAGCCGCGCCGCGCCGCGAAGACCGACCGCTTGAAGCTTGGTCAGCACGATATGGCGCATCAGCGACGGCGGCAGCTTCGTATGCTCGCGCAGCGGAAAGGCGACGTTATCGAACACGTCCATGTCGGTAAGCAGCGCGCCGTTTTGAAACAGCATGCCCATGCGCCGCCGCAAGGCGTACAGCTCGTGGATATTCAAGGTCCCGACGTCGATACCGTCGAACAAGATCTGTCCGCGATCGGGTTTGATCTGTCCCGTGATCAACCGCAGCAGCGTCGTCTTGCCCGTGCCGCTCGGTCCCATGATCGCCGTGATGCGACCGCGCGGAATCGAGAGGCTCAAGCCCGAAAAAATCGTGCGATTCCCGATCGCGTAATCGACGTCGCGAATCTCGACAATCGCGCTCGTGTCCGACCTGGGGGATGCGATGTTCTGATCTTGAGCTGCCGCCATTCGGGCCCTCGAGTGCGATGACAGAAAGCGGCTCTTCAGGCCGCTTCCTGCTCCTGTTTCGGACTGTAGTTACCCGACCGCGCGAGACCGTTGAGTTTCGCACGACGGAAGAATGCCTTTTGTCCGGCCTCGTACGCCTCGGGCTTGCCGCCCCATGCGCGCAATGCTTCCTCTTGAAGCGCGCGCCCGTAGGAGAACGTGAGCTCCCAAGGCGCCGGCCCCATTTGATTCATCAGATTCAGGTGCTCCGTCGCCTCCGCGGCGCTTTGGCCGCCCGAAAGGAAGGCGATTCCAGGCACGGCACTCGGCACGTAGCGCTTGAGCGTGCGCACGGTCGCTTCGGCCACTTGCTGCGGATTCGCGCGGGTCGCGCATTTCTTCCCGGAGATCACCATGTTGGGCTTCAAGATCATGCCTTCGAGATGAATACGATGTGAATGCAGCTCGCGAAACACTGTCGAGAGCACCTCGCTCGTGACTTCCTCGCAACGCTCGATCGTGTGAGCGCCGTCCATCAGGACTTCCGGTTCGACGATCGGCACGATGTTCGCTTCCTGGGCCAACGCCGCATAGCGCGCGAGCGCGTGCGCGTTCGCCTCGATGGCGAAGCGGGTCGGGATTCCATCGGCGATATCGATGACCGCACGCCACTTTGCGAAGCGAGCGCCGAGCTCGTAGTACTCGGCAAAGCGATCTCGCAAACCGTCGAGTCCTTCCGTGATCGTCTCGCCCGGATAACCCGCGAGCGGCTTCGCACCGGTATCGACCTTGATGCCCGGGACGATGCCGAGCTTCGTCAGGTATTCGGGAAACGGCACCCCGTCACGCGTCTTCTGTCGCAGCGTTTCGTCGTAGAAGATCACGCCGCTGATGTAATCCGCCGCGCCCGGCGTCGTGAACAGCATCTCTCGATAGGTACGCCGCGTCTCTTCGGTCGATTCGAGCTTGATGACGTCGAAGCGCTTCTTGATCGTGCCGGTCGATTCGTCGGCCGCCAAGATACCTTTGCCTTTCGCAGCCATGCGGCGTGCGGTCGATTCGAGCTCACTGCGGTTCATACATTCCTCCACCGAAGCTACGTGTCGTGCCTGCGTCACACTTGGGTGGCGCACCACAAGCGCCCACGGTTCTCGGGGGCGCGTAGGATAACAAAACGTTTTGCCGGCGCCGGGATGCGTCACCGTCAACACATCCAGGCTGCCGCCGTGCTCACACATAGAGCAAACGAAGCAACGACAGGAAAGTCTGAAATGTTGCGCCGTCGTACGCGCAAGCCGTCCCGCGCCCCCCTCCACCGCGACGTAAAAAACCTTTTCTGGCGCTTGCAATAGGACTAGAATGGTCCCATA
>JAAYXG010000642.1 GCA_012516015.1 Lysobacteraceae bacterium
GAAGTTCTCGGGGTAGAGATCGACGACGCGTTTGATGAGATCGTTACAGGCTTCCGTCCACGCCTGGGACACCGCTTCATCGCCGATGTGATGACCCATTGCGGAGGCGCGCGGAGAGAAGATCGTGAGGTCGGCGCCGCGCTCGCGCTGCAGCTTGAGCTGATTGCTCTCGATCGTCTCGCGGATCTCGTCGTCGCTTATATCGGGTCGTAAGGGCGCGGCGGACTGTCCTTTCTCGAACTGCGCGATTTGCGCTTCGCGGAATTTCTGGTGCGCCGCAGGTGCAGTCGTGTAGTGGCCGTGGCAATCGATAATCAACATCTCTTACGTCTCTCTTACTTCTCTGCGGCAGCAGCCAGCAAACGATCCAGCATCGCTTCGAGGGATTCCTCGGCAGCGTGCTCGCGAAATTGTGCGGCCCATTGTTGGCGCTCCGCGCACGCGCTGCTCATCCAGGGGGACAAGCCGCTTTCGCCGACGGTCAGCGCGACCTCGCGCATCTCTTCCGCGCGTCGTACGCCATGCAGCAGCGAGCGCGAGATCATGTAGCGGGCGAGGGCGCGCCAGTCGTGTCCCGGCAGCAGGTTGCGAAGCGACTCGATGACGGCTTCCTCCACGCCGTAGTGGCGCGCCGACAAGAGCGATTCGGTCAGTAGCGACTCGAGGCCCTTGATGATGACGCTGCGGCACATCTTCGCGGCGGACGCCTGGCCGACTCGATCGCTGAAGACGTCGACGCCGCTGAAGCCGAGCTCCCGTGCGAGCGCCGCGAACTCGTGCGCATGAGCTCCGCCGAGCAGAATCGGCGAGGCGATCCGCTTCGGTGCGATCGGCGCCATGATGACGGCTTCGACGTAGCGGCCCGATCCGCCATCGATGACGGTCTGCGCCTGCTGCTTGGCGGAAGGCGAGGCGGAGTTCAGGTCGACGAAGAATGCGCCTGCGCCGAGGTGGGCCGCGAACGATTGCGCGGCGGCGACGGCTTGCGCGGCCGTGACCGCGCTCAAGACCAGCGAGGCGCCCGTCGCGGCCTGCTGCGCGGAGTCGGCGATCTCGACGGCCGCGGCTCGTGCACGCTTCGCAAGATCGCCGTCTCGCGCCGCGAACTTGAGGTCCCACGCGACGAGATTCTCGAATCCTCTCTCGCGCAGATCCGCCGCGAGCGTCTGTCCGACCTCGCCGAACCCGAGCAGACAAATGCGCGTCTCGTTCGTCATCGTTGCCATACGCTCCCCGGTACGAACACCTCGCCGGACATGAGCTTTCGGCTCGTGCGCAGCAGCGTCGAGCGCTCGACTTTCACCACGCCTTCCTCAGTGCGCAGCTTGAGATCGACTGTGAAAAAGCCCGTGGGGTGCTCGACGTCGATTCGCTGCTCATCGCCGGTGTCTTGCACTTGCGCGATATCGGCGGCCACCGAGCCGGGAATGGCACATGCGGTCGCCACGCTGACGGCGCCGAGCACGCCGATCGATTCGTGCACGCGGTGAGGGATGAACGTACGGGTCGTGATCGAGCCGCCGTTGCGCGGCGCGCTGATCAGGCACATTTTCGGAACGGTCTTCTTCGACACATCGCCCAAGTTCATCGGCGCGCCCAGCTCGAGCCGAATCCGCTCGATGCGCGTCTTGAGCGCCGTGTTGGCTTCGAGCTCGCCGGGCCGCTCATCGCCCGCGATGCCGAAGTCCTCTGCTCGCAGGAGCACCACAGGCATTCCGTTGTCGATGCATGTGACCTCGACGCCATCGATACGGTCGCGCGCATTGCCGGTCGGCAACAACGATCCGCAGCTCGATCCCGCGACGTCGACGAACTCGAGCCACACAGGGGCCGCCGTGCCCGGCACGCCGTCGATCCGAGCATCGCCCTCGTACTCAACCGCGCCGTTCGGCGTGGCGACGTGCGCGATGGCGACGCTGTCCGTGTTGACCATGTGGATGCGCACCGGCGTCGCTTCGCCGGCGATGGGAGCGAGTCCCTGTTCGATCGCCCATGGTCCGACGCCGGCGAGGATGTTGCCGCAGTTCTGACTGTCGCTGACCTCGGCTTTGTCGACGACGACTTGCAAGAAGAGATAGTCGACGTCGATGTTGGGGCGCGTGGACTTGCGGATGACCGCCACCTTGCTCGTGAGCGGGTGCGCGCCTCCGACACCGTCGATCTGACGCAGATGCGGCGATCCCATCGCAGCGAGCAGCACGCGATCGCGCAGCCCGCGCTCCGCGGGCAAGTCGTGCTCGTGGAAGTAGAGGCCCTTCGAGGTGCCGCCACGCATGATCGTGCAAGGGATGCTGGTCAGCATGTGAGCGCTCGCACTACTCGTACTTCAGCCCTTTGGCGGCGAGCTTCTCGCGCATGCCGTAGATGTCGAGTCCGAGCTCGCCGGCCTTGAGCCGCGTGCGCACGGCGGCTTCCTTTTGCTCGCGTGCCTCGCATTGCTTCGCGACGTCGGCGGCGCGTTCGTGCGGCACGATGCACACACCGTCGTCGTCAGCGACGATCACATCGCCGGGGCGCACGAAGGCGCCGGCGCACACGACGGGCACGTTGACGCTGCCCAATGTCTCCTTCACGGTGCCTTGAGCGCTGATGGCACGGGACCACACCGGGAATTGCATCGAGGTCAGGTCACGCACGTCGCGCACCCCGGCTTCGATGATCAGTCCGCGCACGCCGCGCGCGACCAACGAGCATGCGAGGAGCTCGCCAAAGTAGCCTGCATCGCTCGCGGAGGTGGGCGCCACGACGAGAATGTCGCCTTC
The DNA here is from genome assembly GCA_012516015.1 of Lysobacteraceae bacterium. Taxonomy (GTDB): domain Bacteria; phylum Pseudomonadota; class Gammaproteobacteria; order Steroidobacterales; family Steroidobacteraceae; genus Steroidobacter. Next base: position 2,763 of record JAAYXG010000642.1, read on the forward strand.
GCGGCATTGTTCGACCGCGACGTGAATCATCCAGTTGTCGGCCGGTGGAAGGCTGACCGTCACCGCGTTGCCCGCGATCCGCGCGCCGGGAAAGATAGGACGCATGTATGGGGCCATAAGCCCAGTGCGATGCTGCGCCTCGTGCACCGTCGC
>JAAYXG010000643.1 GCA_012516015.1 Lysobacteraceae bacterium
CCCTCGCCGACGTTGCGTGCGATGAGTTTGGTTCGCTCGCCCGTTGCGAGGTCGACCGCAACGACTGCATCGAGATCGGAATCGCCGACCAGTATGCGGTTGTTCGCCGAATCGATTGCCACTTCCCGCACCTGATAGAATCCGACCGGACTACCCGCCTCCACTTCAGAAATGTTTCGCGTTGATGGCACACTGATATCGACTTCATCGACGCCTTGAAGTGTCGCGACATACACACGATCGCTCTCCAGAGCGGGAGCGAGCGCAAGGCCAGCGACGCCGAGACCAGGCGTGAGATCCTCACGCGTACCATCCGCCAAGGAGATGCTCGTCAGCGGCTTCGGCGAGCCTACGAAATTTTGCTGTGCGACGAGCGTCTCTGCCGTCAAAGCGATATCCGTTGCAACCCACGGCTCTGGGACTCCAGTGTCGGTTTCGGTCAGAATCTCTATTGGGCTTCCGTCGAGTGGAATCTCGAGCACGCGGGCCTTCTCGAAGCCGATGTTCGGGTCACCCACGTAGTTCACGAGCAGGTACGCGCTCGTATGATTGCTGTCGCATTCCAGTCTTAGCGTGTAAAGCCATGGCTGGAAATCAGGACCCGGATCGAGATCAGCCGACGGGATCTGGAACAGGAGTGCTTCGGCGCGCGCGCCGAGGTCGTACTGGCGCAGTTCCCACACGTTCTCCGTGGGATGTTGTAGATAGAGGAACTGATCTTCGACAGCTCGAAAGCAACTGCTCTCTGGAGCGGCCCACAGCGTGTCGAATACTTCTTGGCTTCCCGTGGCGAGCTCGTGCTCAATGAGGTGTTGCGCATAGCCGGTCGGCGTCAAAGTGTAGCTCAGACCCACGATGCGCCCGCGAACCGTATCGAGGTTGAAGCTCACAGGGACTTCGACATAGGTAATCGTCGAGCTCGCAGCGCTCTCGGTGATCTCGCCGCTTTCGTCCTCGACAGCGACGACGATTTGGTTGTCACCGCTGTCGAGCGCGATCTCCGCTGACCATTCCACTTCTCCTTCCGCGAGTTGGCCCTTCGCAACCCCCGCCGTCGATGCTGCCGCCGCGACCCGCGTAATCGCTGCCGGCACTCCATTGACGATGACGCTTGCGACGCCCTCTGGATCGGCAGCAATACCCCGCACCGTCACAGTAGGGGCCGTCGCCGCCGAACGCACCCATGGAAACACGATTTCGGCGCGACTTGCCGAAGTGGGAGCGCCACCGCCTCCATCACCCGGCGTGCCATCACCGCCTCCTTCACCCGGCGTGTCGTCACCGCCTTCATCACCGGGCATGTCGCCGCCCCCACCGCCGGGTGTCTCGCCGCCTCCATCACCAGGTGGATCACCGCTTCCGTCACCTGGCGCATCGTCGCCTCCGTCGCCAGGTATACCGCCTGCACCGTCGCTAGGCGTACCGCCGGTGGCAGGCACATTACTGCCGCCGGCCGGAGAACCTCCTCCTCCGCCTCCACCGCCGCAAGCGGCGAGAGCGAGTGCGAATCCGATCACGAGAACCCGATGGAGCTTCATAGCTGCCTCCCTTGGCGCAGCCGCTCGTCGTTTTGTCAACGGGGCTTTCTTGGTTTATGGATGAAGCGAAGAAGAGGATCCCTGCCGCCTGTCGGTATCAGCGTATACCAGGATCGGAAGCGCAGCCAAGCACGGAGCATTGCGTTAGATTGTGTTTAGCTGGCCAAGTTCGGCTTAGACATATTCTGGGATGGGCGGCCACGACAACGAGCTCGCGCGGCAGGCGGGTAGTAGGCACACAGCAAGTTGAGACCCGGAGAGTCCGAGTCGAGTCATGCGAGCCGAAGTACTCGGGTCACAGAGGCTCGTTTGGACTGCGCTCGAGATCGGTGACGCGAGCTGGCAGGTCGTATGCGGATACTCACTTTGTGTGCACTTCTTCTAACGGCCTCTTGCGCATCGCAAGTGATTGAGTCGAACGGGAACACGATCGTTGCCAAAGACGATGTCGGGCGTATCAAGGCTGAACGGATCGTCAGCGCCTTTCTCGCGCAAGAAGACCGATTCAATATCGAAGGAAAAATCATCGTCGGGCGGCTCGACGCAGTGGAGAGGGCCCGATGCAACGACTCGCCGTTCGCATTGGCACACCACGGTGAATTCTGTAACGCGCAGTACTACGTGTCTCACTCGAGCGACCCTTTGTGCATCGGCAGCGCCCGAGTTATCGAAGATTGCAGCAACGACGAATGCGAATTCAGGTTCGGGGAATACGTGCAGATCTGCGAATAACCTCCTTCGGACTCATCCAGCGATCGACCCAATCAAACGCGGCCAGAATAACGCCATTTGTGCAATCAAGGGCAACCCGATGATGAGCAACACCGGGAAAGTCACGCCAACCGCACAGGTCAGATAGATCGCGGGATTCGCAGCCGGAAACGACACACGTACGAGCATCGGCGCGTTGATGAAGGACGCCGAGGCTGCAACAGCGCCGAGAATGAACGCAGTGCCAGGCGCAAGCCCGGCAACTGTCGCAAGCAGCGTGCCGATCACCGCACCCACTGTCGGCATCACGAGCCCGTAGCTCACCGCGCGCGACGCCTTCGCTCCCAACCGCGGGAATGCGTCTGCGGTCACCATGCCCATCTCCAGCATGTACACGACGAGTGCGCCCATGAGGACAACATCGAACGTCGAATCCCATCGGCCGAAACGCCGCTCCCCAATCAACGATCCTACGAATAGTCCGACGAACAACAACGAGAAGCCGCCCACGACATCGAAGACCCGCGAGCGAGTGCGGGCGGCCATCCCGGCCGTGCGACGAAGCGTGAGCGCGCCGATCACGAGTGCAACGACGAGTCCCAGCTCCATGAGCGCTGCCAGACCCAATGCGAGCTCGTCGACGACGAGTCCCATGTCAGCCGATTCTGCGTAAGCCGCCACCAAGACTGCCGAGGACACCGAGCCGTACAGCACTGCAAGACTCGCGGAATCGACAACGGAAAACTTCGTAAGGCAACGCGCGATGACGAACGATAGCGCCGGCAAGAGAACGATGAACGCGGCGGTTGCCGCCAAGCCGGCGCCGAGGCTTTGAAGGCTCGCCGAGGCCAACCCGCGTCCGCCGTCGACACCGATGAAGAACATCAGAAAATCGGCAAACACGCGCAGTGCTCGATCGCCTACTCTGATCCTCAGTCCGAGAAACGACGCGACCATCCCCGCCACGAATGCGAGCGTGATCGGAGAAAGCAGACTCGCGAGGAGGATGTCCACTGACGACCGTCCTTCAAGGAGTCCGCATGGTGGAGCCCATCGAGTTTCTCCGCAATCGCCTCTACACGTGCGACGGGATCACGCCTCCGTATCCTCCCCGGGTAAGTTGTCGACGAAGCGTTCCAATCGTTCGGTGTCGAGCGGCGACCATCCTTCGGGCGGAACGACGCTGGCCCAGCCTTTGACGTAGCTGTTCGCGTAGTCATGACCGAACCCTGCCGGCGGACCGAGCTGATCGAGAAAATCGCCGATGCTCTGCACGCTGGAAACGATGGGAAACCAACGCAACTCGCCCGGCACGTCGAAGGCACGCGGTCGAGCCATCCATTCCGGTGGCCACCAAAGCGCCTCGAAGCTCCAAAAGGCGACTGGATCGGAGCCGTGCTGAAGATAAACGATTCGTGGAGTAGACCACTCCGTGCGCAACGCTGGTTGATTCGGATCCCGCGTCAAGAATCGCACCGATCGACCTCCGTCGAAGACCGGAGCCCAGATAGGAGATCCCGAATCGCGCTCGCGTGTGAGCTGTAAATGGATCGTGTTGCTTCGCGCGGCGCCCACGATGAGGGCGCCATCGGTGCGAGCGACGATGTTGGCGACGGACGAAGCGGCATCCACTCCTATGAAAGGCGCTTCCACGCCCGTCGCGCCAAGACTCTTACCGAACACGAGCAGCTTCGGCCGCCGTTCGAGCGGAAGCGCCGACCAGCGCGCGTGCACAGCATCGAAGAGCGCGCATCCCGCTTCGCTCGCACGCTCGGCATGCACGAAGACCGCGAGCAGACTCGGCAGGTACGAATACTGAAGCGCAACGATCGCCGTGTCGCCGCGATGGAGCAACTCGAGCGCCATCGCCGCTTTCGGCACGATCCAACCCGTTCCGGTAGGTACCCACACCGCCAACACTTTCCGTTCGAAGCCGCCGGCGCGCTCGAGCTCGAGAACCGCGAGCTTGGCTTGCTCTTCGAGCGAATCGGCAGAGCGCACGCCCACGTAGACCCTCACGGGTTCTGCGAGCTCCGCATCGGCCCCGTGGAACATCGAAAGCTGCCGCTCGGTCGTCGCTGTCGCGACGAAGTCGCGCCCCTTTCGCCCGAGCGTATCCCAAGCAACGAGCGATGATCCGCTGCCGGACACCGATGCGGAGTCGGGCGCCACGATGCCTGCCGTCGTTTCTTCGTTCGCTGATGCGAAGAGCGCGTTCGCAACGACAGTCAGTGCGTGAAGCCCGACTTCACGACCGAGCGCGATCGCAAGGATCGCAACGAGCAGTACCGACGGTGCGGTTACGGCTGCCGAAGCGTAACGTCGAATGAACCGGTGGATCGCACCGAAAGCCCTCGCGACCGACCGGCCGACGAGCACCAACAACGCCCCCGCGACGGGTGAGAGCGTTGCGATCAGCACGCCGTCCGACCACGCAACCGAGGTCATTCCCATGAAGGTGCGTTGCGCGTTTTGCCAATACACCCACAACGGCGCACAGAATAGGAGCGCCAAGATCGATGCCGCTCTGAGCACGAACCGGCTCCGTCGTCGAATGACATCGCGATGGGAGGCGAGCGCCGATGGAAACAGCCGCTGCCCACACCAGCCAGCAAACGTGCCGATCCCATAGCCGATCGCCAAGCAGACAGCGCCGATCGCGACCTGCAATTCCCACGATCGCGGAATCAGCGTCGGCGTGAGTGCATGCCACCAGAACAAGAGCGCGAGCGAAGAACCGCTGAGGGTGGGAGCGCGGAACAAGCTTCGGCGTTCGGTCACTATGGGACGACTCGACGTTCTGAGCAGCCGTGTGCAATGAAGACGCGAGGGCGTCCTTCCTGGAGGAAAATAGAAACGGAACACTCGCGCGCGCTATTGGCCCAAGGTCCAGCCAGGCGCTATAGCGGCGCGCTCGCTTAGAAGCTCCCTTTACAGCGAGCTACCGTGCTCCGGCCTGGACCGCCGCGCCCGCAACGACTCGTTCGGTGCGATGAGCCACTTCGAGCGTCTCGATCTGGCGCTCGATCCACTTCGTGACGTTCGGATGCGGCAAGAGTCCAAGGCCATCCGCAACGTAGTCGAGGCCGTTCAGCACTTTGGCGTACGGGCCGAAGCCTCCGACGCGAAATGGAACGACGATCGCGCGGCCGTTCTCCTCGTTTGCGCGCTCGACGAAGGCACGAACGGTCCGCTCCGCCGCCTCGCGCTTCTCCGGCCAATCCTCTCGAAGCGTATGCACTTCCACTCGCCTGAAGGGTTGCGTGCGCACCGCTGCGGCGCGCGACGAAATCTTTTCGATCCAGCGCGTGTTCTCGGCGTCGTCTCCGGGACCATGCGCGAGAATCAGAACGTCCTCGGATGCCGGATCGCGGCTGAGCCGACTGACGCGCTCGAGCAGAATAGCGTCCATCTCTTTCGCATCCGCGAGCCCCTCCTCGCTGAGCGCGAAGGAAGCCGCGGTGTCGACTTGCCAGAACGCCATGCTGTGCTGCGCGTGCTGACCATGATTCGCATGCGCATCATGAGCGGACACGACGCGTTGCGGTGCACCGGGAACGAGTCCCAGGATTTTACGTGTCCGCTCGTACCAACTCTCACCGCTGATGAAGAGCCTCACGACGCCGATCTGGCGCACCCCTTGCGCCTCCAGCTTGCTGACGGCTTCCTGCAAGCTCGCCGCATCGGCCATTCCGAATGCGACTTCGATCGTGTAGCGATCGCGTAGCGGCTCGACCGCGGCGAGCACGCGCTCGTTCCATTCCTTCGACCCGCCGTGCGCCATCAAGAGCACACCGTACGAATCATCCGCTTCGGGCTGCTGCTTGGGCTGCGTTGCGCAACCGACCGCAAGAAGTAGCGCAACCAGCACCGCCAGTCCGCGCCACGTGAAAGCTCGTACGCTCATCGAATTGCCCCCATATTTCGAAACGCCGCCTCGATGACGGCATCGTCATCGTCCTGTGCCGTGCCCGATTCGATCGCATCCGCATGCGCGAACAAGGGCATGAACAGACCCAACTTATCGACGGGACCTTTGAGCGTGATCGCACCTTGCTTGGCGAGCTCCGTCTGCCATCGGTCGCGCACGCGCCGCCAGAACTGTTTCGTCGCGGCGTAGTACCGGTCGGCCGCGCCGAAATCGAAGTCTCGAATGCGTTCGTAGCGGGCGACGCCGTACTCTCGTCCGAGATAGGGGTGGGTCGTTGCGAGCGTGCGTTCCGGCGTCAGCACAGCCTTCAGATTGTTCTCTTCCTGAATCCAGCTCGACGGCAAAATCGTGTGGCGATTCGTGCCGATCAGCACGTGATAGTCGTCGCGGACGCTCCACTCGCGTCGCGGCAACGGGCGCCAAGTCTCAGCGCTGATCCATGTCGAGAAGCTGGGCGTGTGCTCCCAGCGGCCGATGCTCGCATAACGCGGCGATTCGTCGACCTGATACACCTCCTGCAGCCATGCACCTTTCGCATCGGCGGGCGCGACCTTTCGACGCGCCCAACGATCGCGCCCTCGATGCTCGACGATGTGATCGGGCTCGTAACGCCAGTCTTGGCGCCAATGCTTGGTGACGATCGGTTCGCTGAGCGATCCGTCCTCCTGCAGGATTCGCATCTCGAGGATGTGCACGAGACTGATCTCCTTTCCGGAGTCGAGATCGACGTAGATCTTCTCCGTGCCCCAGCTTTGATAAGGCGCAGGTCGCGAATCTTCATCTCCGAACGTCGCGATCTCCAAGAAGTCGAACGTGACGCGATACGTGCCCGCCATCGCGAGAATGGCGCGGCGATCGCGCTCGAACCGCGACAGTCCAGGCGCTTGCAGCGCCTTCCATTCGGCAGAGGGCGCCTGCGCGAGCTCGACGGGGCCGCCTTTCGTCGTACCGCCGCGCGGCTTCGGCGCCGAGCCGTCGAGCGGCCACGAGAACGTATAGCGGGACGCGCTCGAGCTCGACGTTTTCGCGTACTCATCCGCGTGGGCTGTGAACGCCAACAGCAGGACGATGAATGGCGAAATGCATTTCATGATGTGCATGACTCTCTCTCGTCAGAATCGCAGCGCGACACTCGCGCCGAAGTTGATGCCGGGACGCGTGTACCGATCCAGTA
>JAAYXG010000644.1 GCA_012516015.1 Lysobacteraceae bacterium
CGCATGCGGCGCTGCCGGATTGGCGAGCGCGCGCTGCGAAAGAGCGCGCGCACATTCTACGTCGCTGGTTCGAGCTGATGATGGCGCACCAGGACGATCTCGCGGTGCTCATGACGATCGAAGAAGGCAAGCCGTTGGCCGAGAGCCGCGCGGAGATTGAGTATGCCGCGGCCTTCCTGGAATGGTTCGGGGAGGAGGCCAAACGCGCGTATGGAGATGTGATCCCGGGTCACGATCGCGACAAACGCATCGTCGTGTTGAAGCAGCCGATCGGCGTGTGTGCGGCAATCACGCCCTGGAACTTTCCCGCCGCGATGATCGCTCGCAAGGTCGCGCCGGCACTCGCAGCCGGTTGCACGATGGTAATCAAACCTTCGGAGCTCACGCCCTACTCGGCGCTCGCAATGTGTGTGCTCGCGGAACGCGCCGGGGTGCCTGCCGGGGTGGTCTCGATCCTCACCGGGGACGCCAAGACGATCGGCGCGGAGCTCACGAGCAACCTGCTCGTGCGTAAGCTGAGCTTCACCGGCTCCACGGCCGTCGGCAAGTCGCTGATGGAACAGTGCGCACCCACGCTGAAGAAGCTCTCGCTCGAGCTCGGCGGCAACGCGCCGTTTATCGTGTTCGACGATGCCGATATCGAGGCCGCGGTCGCGGGCGCCGTCGCCTCCAAGTATCGAAACGCGGGGCAAACCTGCGTATGCGCGAACCGCATATTCGTTCAAAGCGGCATCTACGATCGCTTCGCGGAGCGTCTCGCGGAAGTCGCTTCCGGCATGAAGATCGGCAACGGGCTCGAGGACGACACGAAGATCGGACCGCTCATCGACGAGCGCGCAGTCGAAAAGGTCGAGCGCCACGTCGGCGACGCACTTGGCAAGGGCGCATCGGTGCTTACCGGCGGGAAACGCGTGCAGGGACCCGGCACGTTCTACGTGCCGACCGTCTTAACTGGCGTCAAGTCCGACATGTTGCCGATGCGGGAGGAAACGTTCGGACCGGTCGCTCCTCTGATGCGATTCGATACCGACGATGAGGCCGTGCGGCTCGCGAACGCGAGCGAGTTCGGTCTCGCCGGCTATTTCTACAGCACGAACATCCAACGCGTGTGGCGCGTGGCGGAAGCGCTCGAGTGCGGCATCGTCGGCATCAACGAGGGCATCATTTCGACGGAAGTCGCGCCGTTCGGCGGCGTCAAAGAGTCCGGCTTCGGTCGCGAAGGCTCCAAATACGGGCTCGAGGAATATATGGAGATCAAGTATCTGTGTTTCGGCGGCGTCTAGTCGACCGCGTATAACGTGTAAAGTGTAAAGTGTAACGTCAGAAGGTCGAGGCCTCCTGCGTCGTACTGTCGTAGAGTGGCGTCGACGCTCCCGATGTGCTGATACGCTTCTTACCCTACACCTCACACTTCACACGTCACACTAACAATGAATGCCCGCATCAAGTGGATCCAAGACGTCATGTTCGTCGGCGAGTCGGGATCGGGACATTCCGTCGTCATGGATGGCGCGCCCGAAGCAGGCGGACGCAACCTGGGCTTTCGCCCCATGGAGATGCTGCTGCTCGGATTGGGCGGATGATCGGCCTTCGATGTGATGATGATCTTGAAGCGCGGACGGGAGCAGGTAACCGACTGTGTCGTCGAGATCGACGGAGAGCGAGCGCAGACGGATCCGAAAGTTTTCACTAAGATCGCACTGAAATACGTCGTGACGGGACGCGCGCTCGATCGCAAGAAGGTCGAACGCGCGGTCGCGTTATCGGCGGAGAAATACTGTTCCGCGAGCGCCATCATGGCGAAGACCGCGGAGCTGACGCATACGATCGAGGTAGTAGAGGCGTCGAATGTGTGATGTGTAAGGTGTAATGTCAGACAACGTTCCCACACACATTACACGTCACGCCTTACACGAGAGAGGACCTCGACGAGCGAGCCTCGGTTTCAGCATCCTCCGCACATCGAAAGGAGCCCCCAACTATGAAGCGAAGCGCATCCGCCGTGTGGAACGGCGGTTTGAAAGACAGCAAAGGATCGATCTCGACGCAAAGCGGCGTGCTCGCCGATGCGCAGTACTCGTTTGGCACGCGCTTCGAGGAAGGTCAAGGCACGAACCCGGAAGAGTTGATTGCCGCCGCGCATGCGGGCTGCTTTTCGATGGCCTTATCTGCGCAGCTCAACAATGCGGGTCAGACGGCGGAACGCATTCAAACGGAGGCCACCGTCACGCTCGAGAAAAAAGACGAGGGCTTCACCGTGACGGCCGTGCACTTGAAGGTGCGCGGGAAAGTACCCGGCGCCACGCCGCCCGATTTCGAGAAAGCCGCGCAGGCCGCGAAGACCGGCTGCCCGATCTCGCGCCTACTGAAGGCGGAGATCACGATGGAGACGAAGCTCGAGGGGTGGACGTGAGAATTGGGCCTGGGGCTCGGGGCGTGGGGCTAGGTTAAGAACGAAGAATTCCTGCTCTGGCCCAAGCCCCACGCCCGAGCCCCGAACCCCTAGCTCCTATTCGCTTTGCCCCACTCATACGCTATGCCGGCGCCGAACGCGCCGATCGTCATCATGATTGCGAGCGTCGCGGGCTCGCCGTTGTTGTAGTACGCGAGTGCGAAACCGACGAGCACCGGAATCGTCGATTGGAGTGCGCCCATCATCGCGGATGCCGCGCCGGCGATGTGTGCGTACGGACCCAAGCCGAGTGCGGCGGCGTGCGGCGTCACGCGCGCCACGCCGACGAAGAAGCTGAGCTGTAGCGCCACGAACAGCCACAGCGGCACATCGAACGCGAGCGTGAGCGTCGTCAAGACCGAGCCGATGATTGCCGGGACCCACACCGTTCGTGCCAGGAGTTGCGACGGCGTTCTCTTGCGCAACGCTACGATGTTCAATCGACTCGCGGCCATGAACGCGAAGCCGTTGACGCCGAGCAGCCATCCGAACTGCTGCGGCGACAAACCATAGCCTTCGATCAGCACGGCGGGCGCGCCAGTCACATACGCGAAGAGCGAGGCCATGCCGAACGCACCGGCGAGCGTGTAGCCGATGAACGCGCGATCCCGAATCAGGGTGCGGTAATCGACCGCAACCGCAGGCACGCTGAACGGCCGTACCGCGTTCGGATCTCTCGATTCCGTGAGCACCAAATGCATCGAGATAACGAGCAGAACTGCAAGCAACGCTTGGAAGACGAACACGCCCCGCCAGCCGAACGCGGTCACGACGACTCCGCCCATGCTCGGCGCCAGGATCGGTCCGAGCGCGACAATTGCCATGAGTATCGAGAATGCGCGCGCCGCTTCGTGCGGCTCGCAACGATCGCGAATGATCGCGCGCCCGATCACCATGCCGCCGCAGGCACCGAGCGCCTGCAGTACGCGCATGCTCATGAGCATCGTCATGCTCGATGACAGCATGCAGCCGAGCGAGCCGAGCGCATACAACGCAAACCCCGCATAGAGCGGCGGCTTGCGGCCGAAGCGATCGCTGATCGGACCATAGACGAGTTGGCCGAGCGCGATGCCGATGAGATAAGCCGACATCGTCTTCTCGACCCCCTGCGTCGCGAACTCGCGCTCGATCTCGGGGAACCCGGGCAGGTACATGTCGATCGTGACCGGCCCGACCGCGGTCATTGCGCCGATGAGCAGTAGCCAGCTCGGTAGCTTGTGAGATGAGAGCACTTTCTATGTATGCGGACGGTGATTCGCGGTTCGTCAGAGCGCGCGCTCGCGCAGCTCTCCTTCTTCGGACCTCGATTATTGGAGTTCAAATAGGCGGCGCGAGCGGGAGCGGCGCCGGCGCGCCGGCGCTTCCGACTAACCGCGAACCCACTGACTGCGAACCGCTTCTTCTTAGCTCAAGCGCTCGGCGTGATGCTTCAAGTGATCGGCGACGAACGTCGAGATGAAATAGTACCCATGATCGTAGCCTTCTTGACGTCGCAGCGTGAGCTTCGTACCGGACTTGCGGCAAGCGGCTTCGAGCAACTCGGGCTTCAATTGTTCGGTCAGGAATTTATCCGCGGTACCTTGATCGACCAGGATCGTATCGTCGTAGCGCTGGGCGGCGACGAGCTCCGAGGCATCGTACTCGCGCCACGAGTCGCGGTTCGAGCCGAGATAGCCCGTGAACGCCTTTTCGCCCCACGGGCATTGCATCGGCGCTGAGATCGGCGCGAACGCGGACACGGACCGATACTGATCGCGATTCTTGAGCGCGCAGATCAGCGCGCCGTGACCGCCCATCGAGTGTCCGAAGATGCCTTGCCGATCGTCGCGACCGACCTTGAGCGAGCGCACGAGCTCGGGCAGCTCTTTCGTCACGTAGCTATACATGCGATAGCTCTGCGACCACGGCGCCTGCGTCGCATCGACATAGAAACCCGCCGCGAGCCCGAAATCCCAGCTCTCATCATCGCCTGGATAGCGTGTCTTGCGCGGGCTCGTATCCGGGGCGACGAGCATCAGACCGAGCTCCGCCGCCAATCGCTGTGCGCCCGCCTTGATCATGAACGTCTCTTCCGTGCACGTGAGGCCGGCCAAGTAGTAAAGCACCGGCACGGTGCGATCCGCCGCTTGCGGCGGGATGTACACGGAGAAGCGCATCTCGGAACGGCACTCCCGAGATTCATGCGAATAAAAGCGTTGCGTGCCGGCGAAGCAGCGATGCTCGGAAATGATGTTGAGTGTGGACATGATATTGATGACTCGCGATTCGTGATTTGCGGGTAGCAAGAAAGGCGCTAGCCGCGCTTGGAACTATGCTATTGGAGCACATCGGCGCTGCAAAGGGCCACGATGGGTGTTTGCAAAACTTGCGCGATGATGCTGCTCTGCACCTTCGGTCTGGTTGCGGCTTACCGATGTACAATGGCACTCGATCGCTGAAGTTTTTGCGACCCGCGAGTCGCCCACCACGAGTCGCGAGGTGACGAGTCACGGATCACGAGTCACGAGGACATGGCCACCGAATCGAACATGCTGCCGCTTGGCACGAAAGCGCCCACCTTCCGCTTACCCGATTACAGAGGACGAATCGTATCGATCGACGACTTCGCGGCGGCACCCGCGCTCCTCGTAGCGTTCATCTGCAATCACTGCCCGTATGTGAAGCACATTCGCAACGAGTTTGCTCGATTCGCGCGCGAGTACCATCCGCGTGGCCTCGCGGTGGTCGCGATCGCGGCCAACGACACCGAAACGCATCCGCAGGACGGGCCGCAAGGCATGGCCGAGGAGGCGGAAGCGGCGGGCTACACGTTCCCGTACTTGTTCGACGAAACGCAAAAAGTCGCGCGTGCCTATCAGGCGGCTTGCACGCCCGATTTCTTCTTGTTCGATCGCGCACGCACGCTCGTCTATCGAGGTCAATTCGACGCGAGCCGTCCGGGTAGCGACATTCCGGTGACAGGCGCCGACATGCGTAAGGCCTGCGATGCCGTGCTCGCGGACAAGCCGATCACATTCGAACAACGCCCTAGCATCGGTTGCAGCATCAAGTGGAAGAAGACCTAGTGATTCGCGCGAATCACTGGGTCGGTGTGAAGTGTAAGGTGTGAAGTGTAGGGCCAGAGGCGACTTACTGCATTCTGGCCTCAGTTGCTGCGCAATGCCTTCTGGAACACCACCATCGCTCCCTCTCGGTCCACGCTGAATCCAAGCCGCAGAGCCGAACCTTCGGGCAGAAAGGCATCGTTGAAGAACGAGCCGAGGAAATGACCCATTGCCATCCCGACCAGCGTATCGGACGGATAGTGCCAACCGGCTTCGATTCGCGACCACGATGTGCCTATGGTCAGTACGTACAAACCGACATCGAAAGCACGCGTGACTCCCGGTGAGAGCTCGAGCGCATGAACGTTACGCGACGCGAGACGTCCGTGAACTGCCGCGGAAGAGGTATGGCCTGACGGAAAGCTCTCCTTCGCCGCACCGTTCGGCCGCGTGCGGTCCGCGACGTCTTTGAGCTGTGACGTGAGGTTCGCCGTCGCGCTCACGGCGGCGATGTGCACGAGCGATCCTTTGGCCTTGTTCCACACCCACTCGCCGGCCGTCTCGCCCGACGGCATGATCGCGATCGTCGCGTAATGCACGAGCGCGGCGGCATCTTTCAAGTCGTCGCTCCAGCGCTCCGCGCCGCGTTGTGAGCCAAATACAGGCGTGTGCTCGCGAGCCCAATCGGCCGTGCGTCGATCCCAATCGTCCACCTGGAAGATCGCGGCGCCGATCAATGGCGCCCAAACCCAGGGATCCGTCGTCGCCTCACGCGCGGCCGCACCTACGCGTTCCCAGCCCGGACTGATACTCGCGTCCTCTCCCCAGCCGCGCCCGCTCGGCAAGGTCGAGCAACCCGCGCAAACGAGAACGATACCGAACAGAGCAAAACGTGCGAGCAGCACTTTCACGACTGCATAACTGACGGGCACGCGTCGCGTTCCCGGTTCGTGATCCGTGATCCGCGGATTGTAAGAGGGTCGCGAACGCGACCTACCCTTCTTACTACCCGCGAATCACGAGATACCGCGAGTCACGAGTCACTCATGCCTGAGCGCCTCGATCGGATCGAGTCGCGCGGCGCGCCGCGCCGGGAAGTAGCCAAAGACGATGCCGACCGCCGCCGAGAACGCGAACGAAATGAGGATAATGCCCGGATTGAAGACGTAGGGTACGTTGAACGCGTTGTTCGCGAGGATACCCGCGGTCAATCCGAGCACGATGCCGATGACGCCGCCGAGGGCGGCGAGCGTCACTGCTTCGACGAGGAACTGCAGCAAGACGTCTTTCGCCATCGCACCGACCGCAAGACGCGTCCCGATCTCCCGCGTTCGTTCGGTCACCGATACCAGCATGATGTTCATGATGCCGACGCCGCCGACGACGAGGCTCACTGCCGCGACCGCGCTCAAGAGCGTCGTCATCACACGCGAGGAGTTCGTGAATGCGCTCGTGATCTCCTGCAGATCGCGCACGTTGAAATCGTCGACGGCACCCTCGCGAATCTTCCGTCGCTCGCGCATCAAGCGCTCGATGTCGCGCTGTACTTTTGCGGTGGATGCCGTATCGCGCGCGGAGACGAGAATCGCGTTGACGTCCGAGTTGCCGACGAGCCGACGCTGCATCATGCGCAAGGGCACGAGCACCACGTCGTCCTGGTTTTGCCCGAATCCGGATTGACCCTTCGGTGTGAGCGTGCCGATGACCTGGCACGAGACCTTCTGCAGGCGGATGTTCGCACCGAGCGGATCCTGATTGCCGAACAGCTCTTGCTTGACGGTATCGCCCAGGATGCAAACGGCCGCGCCAGAACGCAGCTCGGTGTCCGCGAAGTTGCGGCCGCTCGCGAGGTCCCAATCGCGTACCTCCAGATACTTGTCGCTCGTGCCCACCACCTGCGTGGACCAGTTCGCGTTGCCGAAGATCGCTTGCGTGGAAGAGTTCAAGCTCGGCGCGACCGCGCGAATGCCCGTGATCTCCTGCTCGATGGCGCGCACGTCATCGATCGTGAACGGCGGTGCCGCCGAGCGGGCGCCGCCGCCGCCGAATCCTTGCCCGCGAAACACCTGCAACAGATTCGTACCGAGCTTCTGCATATCGGCCTGCACCTGGGCCGTCGCGCCTTCGCCGATCGTCACCATCGTGATCACGGAAGCCACGCCGATCACGATGCCTAAAATCGTCAGCGCGGAGCGCAGCGCGTTGCGACGAATTTCGCGCAATGCGAGGAGGAGAGCGTTCAGGAACATCGGCACACTCCGCGCTTCGGCTGGGTGTTGGGGACTAAGCTCATTCGATGCCCTCGCTCGCGCGCTGCGGTTTGTTGATCGTATCGCTTTCGATCAGCCCGTCTCGGAACCGGACGATGCGCCGAGTCCAGGCCGCAATGTCGGGCTCGTGCGTGACCATGACGATCGTGATGCCGCGCTCCTCATTGAGCGAGGTGAGCAGCGCCATGATGTCGTTGCTCGTTGCCGTGTCGAGGTTGCCGGTCGGCTCGTCTGCGAACAGCACCTTCGGTTCCGAGACGATTGCGCGCGCAATCGCAACGCGCTGTTGCTGTCCGCCGGAAAGCTCGCTCGGCACATGCGTCTCGCGCCCGGACAAACCGACTTCCGCAAGCGCGCGGCGCGCCTTCTCGCGACGCTCCTTGGCATTGAGGCCGCGGTACACGAGCGGTAGCTCGACGTTCTCGAGCGCGGTCGTACGGCTCAGCAAATTGAAGCCCTGAAAAACGAATCCGAGATAGTTGCGCCGGAGCAGCGCGCGCTGGTCAGCGGTCATCTCGCCGACCGGTGCGCCGAGAAACCGGTACGTACCGCTCGTCGGCGTATCCAGGCAGCCGAGGATGTTCATGCACGTCGACTTGCCGGAGCCGCTCGGGCCCATGACGGAGACGAATTCGCCCGCATCGATCTTGAGATCGATGCCGCGCAGCGCGCGCACTTGTCCTTCGCCTTCGCCGTAGACCTTCGTGACCTGCGACAGCTCGATGATCGGCGGAGCAGCGGGATTCTTCATCGTTGCGGCGGCGCCTCGACGTCGACGATGACGCGTGTGCCGGGCTCGAGCCGACGAGCGAGCGCCGCTTGCACCGCGGGATCGTCGGGATCAAGGCGCCCGA
>JAAYXG010000645.1 GCA_012516015.1 Lysobacteraceae bacterium
AGCGAGCCGGGCGCTCGACTATTTGGAAACCGATCCGGACGTCGATGCGAAGAGGGTCGGGATCGAAGGCCACTCGCGATTCGGCAAGGCCGTGCTCGTGACGATGGCTGACGATCCGCGCTTTGCGATCGCGTACGTGAGCTCATCGGGCGCCGCTGGCGCCAAGCCGCATCGCCGCAACTTCGGCGAGCTCGTGGAGAACACCGCAAGTGCCTACGCGTATCACTGGCTCGCAGGAAACTATCTCAAGTACGCTGGACCGCTTACGTGGGACGACTTGCCGGTCGATTCGCACGAACTCATCGCGCTCGCCGCGCCGCGCCCCATTTTCATCGGGGCGGGCGCTGTCGAGGAAGGAGACGGATGGGTCGATCCCAAGGGCATGTTCATCGCAGCGGTTGCGGCGGGTCCCGTGTACAGACTCCTCGGGAAACGAGATCTCGGCACGAGCGAATTCCCTTCGATCGGAACCGCGCTGATCGACGGCGACATCGCGTATCGGCAGCACGAAGGCGGACACACGCCGGGTCCGAACTGGCCGACCTTCTTGGAGTTCGCAGCGCGCTACTTCGAATGACTCGATTCGCGCGCCGCGATCGGGCATCGAGCGCCGTGCGTCAGCGTCGCTGACCGACGTACGTAACAGGCTTGCCGTCGACGCGACCAGTGAGGCGAATGCGATCGTCTTCGACTTGGCCCTTGAAGGTCCGCGGCGCGTTGTTCGCGTCCACGAGCGTGAGCTGAATGTCCGCGCCGCGCAGCGTCGCATCCTGCACGGAAGGCGCTCCATTGCCGGACGCGCTCGCCTTGATCTCCTGGAACTCTTGTTCGAACGTGACCTCGAACGTTCGCTCGCCGCCTTCTTCGCGGAAGGTCCACTTGCCTTTGACGTCCGCAGGTACGATCCATAGATAGCCGCGCGAGTAGCTGCCTTCCGGATCGATGTGCTCATCCGGGCTCCAGTCGCCCATCTTGAATGAATTCGACACGACCCGCGTACCGGGCTTCATCTTGAGGATGCGGGGACGCAGCTTCATGTTGAGATCGGACAATAGATACATCGTCACGACCGTCGCATCGCTGAAGTCGGTTTCGAAGATGTCTGCCTCCTTGATCGTGACTTTGTCTTCGAGACCCTCGGCGCGAACGTAGCACTGGGCAAGCTTCACCATTTGCGGGTTGTATTCGAGACCCATGGCGCGCGCGCCGAAATGCTTTGCGGCTGCAATGGGAATTCGGCCGTCTCCAGAGCCCAGATCGACGACATAGTCATCCGCCGCGACCTTCGCCGCTTTGAGCATCGCCATGACGAGGTCTTCCTGAGTCGGTACCCAGATGACATCCTTGCCCGCTTGCCCGCTGCGCGGGGAGAACTCCCGTTCGCATTGCTCCCGCTGCGCTGCGTCGGCCCAAGCGCCGGAGGCGAAGAGCAGCGAAATGACTGTGAGCAACGCGGTCAAAGATCGAAATGCGCGCAGCATGGGTAAGCTCCTCCTACATACATTCGCGTGCAACGAATCGGGTGGAACGATGGTTCCTGATCAGGGCAGCGGCTTGATCCCCTCGACCTTCACGACCCACTTGCCGTCCTTCGGAAAGCCGGGCGCATGGCCTTCGCTGCCGTCCCAGCCTGCCGCCATCAACGCGGTCGCGAGCAGGAGACTGCCGTTCGAGGGGAAGTACGTTTCGGCGGCTCTGCGATAACCGGGACCATCCGTCCCGACATTCATCGAGCTCGTGGGTACGGCATGCTCGGCGTGCGCATCGAGGTGGACGCGAGGCGTCATGCCCGTTCGGCCGAACTGATTGTTCTTAGCATCGAAGAACAGAAAATCGATGGCCTTGTCGGGCTCGCCGAGACGCGCCGCTGTCATTGCGATCATCGGGAAGTCCCAGCCCCACGTTTGACGCAGATCCCAATGCGCTTCGACGGCGCGCAAGGTTCGGCGCATCGCGGCTGCATCGACCGTCTCGCCGGGCAATAATCCGAGCGCGGCAAGGAAGGATGGATGATCCCGATTCCAACACGCGGGCGCGGTGTGCCCGTTCGAGCAGGCAGGGCTACGAGCTTGTTGCCACTGTTCCGGAAACGATTCGGCGGCGAGATAGAGTCCATCGCGCTGCGGAAGAGGAGCGCGCGCTTCGATCACGCGATCCCATTCGGCATTGCGCCCGAGACCCAAGCGCTCGCGCCACGCCTGTGCGGTCTGCAAGCCGAAGCGGTAGTACTCGAGCTCGAACGTCGGGTTGAACGTCGTGAGCGGCGGGAAGACTTCTTGTGCGGGAATGATCGGCGGTCCGAGCACGTACTCGCCGCGGTTCTCGTCGAAATGCATGATCGAGGCGAGCAGGTCCGCCGTCTCGAACACGACATCGCGATAACGCATCAGCGTCTCTCGCGTGGGTCGATCGCGATAGATGAGCTCGGCGAGATAAATCGGATGCGGCTGCTGCCACAGGATAAAAGGATTCACGGTGCTCGGGCTTTCGCGGCCCTCCGGCCCGACCATCTTGGGCCACCACGCCCCTTTGACGCCCTGAGCGCGAGCGCGCTCCTTCGCTCGAGGGAGGTGTTCGAGATACCAGGGCATGCTGCGCTCGAGCAGCTCGGTGCGTCCCCACGCTGCGAAATGAGCGGCGTGCCACAAATGCATTTCCAGATGGAACTTGCCGTTCCAGCTATTCGAAAACAGCCCTTCTTCCTGGGGCGGCACGGTGCCGGCCGCGTTGAGCGCCATCAAGTACTGCGATTGCACGATGCGCCGCTCGAGCTCGTTCGCACGCGGATCCGTGCTGCCGGAAAGGTCGATCGCGCCGCCGCCTTCCCAGTAGCGCGCCCAGTGCGCCGCGACGGCGTCGCGCGCCTCCGCGGGGCTCGGGAAGGTGGTCGGCTGCGCTGACTGCGAGAACGACACGAGATAAGTCAGCGTGCGCGTCTTCGCTTTCGGCGTGAGCCGATAGTGGTGTCGACCGACGCGTGCGCTCGCAATGTCTACATCCGCGCTTGCCCTGACGTAATAGCGCGTCGCATCGAGCTCACGCGCGAAGGCGATTTCGCGCGGCCGCGCCTCGGTCATCGTCGTGCGGTGTCGGTCGGGATGATCCCAATCCGCCGGGTTGGGATTGAGCTGCGCGGCGACGCCGGGGAACTTGAGGTCGACGGCCAAGCGGCGCTCCTCGAGCAGCTCCGAAGTCAACGTCACGATGAGCATGTCGAGCTGCGGATGGACGCGTGTCTCGACGGCGACCTCGCGTCCTTCGAACGTGAAGCGGCTCGTCAGCGTACCGCTCCACATGTCGAGCCGCTGGTGCGTATCGGAGAGGTCCGAGAACGCCGCCGGCGCGCCCGACTTCGATAGGAGATGCAAGGATACGCGTCCGAGCGAGAAACGGTGAGGATTCTCGCGCAGCCAAGCGATCGCGGGTTTCTCGGTTTGCGACCAATCCGCGAGGTATGCATAGCGGCGCGTTTGGCCGCGCACGTCGATGGGTACGAGCGCATCTTCCAATGTGTAGCCGCGCGGATTGGGGAAGCTGTGCCACGCCCACTGAGCCTGGGTCATCAGCGGTACGAGCGACGAGTATTCGGACTCGAACGTTTGCAGACCGGTGATATCGACCGTGAACGCGATATCGCCGTTGCCGACCATGATCGGCGAAGATGGATCGATCGTCGTGAAGCTCGGGTTGTGCCGCGTGACCAGCGCGCGGCGATCGATGCGCGCCTCGTCCGCATGGACGCTCGAGAAGCAGAAGAGGGCGAGTGTCGCCAGCACCGCGATCGGCGTTCTACGGTCCATGCAGACAGTCTAACGTGCCTGCCGCCGCCTGTTGGCACTGCGCGCTCAGCGATACTGCCGATCTCTCACGAGCAACGGCACGCGCTTGCCGAAGTAGTAGGTCAGCCCGAGCGTGATCGTCCGAGTGCCCGGCTCCGCATCCGTTTTTGCGTAGCTGAGCTGAACGCCGAAGCCGTCGCCCAAGAACTGCGGCTGGTGCTCGAGGCTGAGGCCGTAGGTATCCTCTTCGTATAGATCGCTGCCATAGAGGGATAGCCGCAGGCTCTCGAGCGGATACCAGCTTCCGGTGATCGTCGTCGTTTCGATTTCCGGTGCGTCGTCCAAGCTCAGCGTCGTGTGTGATGCGCCGATCGTGAAGCTGCGCCAATAGAGCTCGACGTCGAAGCGAACGCGATCGCTGTCGAGCGAATCCTTGCCGTGCGGAAGGAAGAATGAGGTCTCCGAGCAATCCGAGCCGAGGCGACCGATGCCGTAGCTGACACCGATGCGTCCGAGGGTCGGACGACGCGCGAAGAGGGACACCTCGCCGCCGAGGTGATCGAAATTGCACGACGGACGGATGCCCGACAAGGTGCCATCTTCGTTTTCGACGACCTCGCGGGTCCGTACGCGGCTCTCGGAGTAACCCGCTTCCATCGACGCACCGAAGAACGAGCCGAGCGGCAGTGTGCCGCGTAGGTTCAATCCCAACGTGCCGTTGGAAGTACTTCCGGACGTGTCGCTGTCGATGCTCTCGACGCCGGCCTCGAAGTTGAGCGTATCGACGGCGCGCGTTTGGGCGGCCGTCGTCACGCTCCATGACGCGAGCAGCAGAGCGCTGAGCGATGCAACGGCGGTAGAGGTTCTCGATGTCATGGTGCGTGAGCTCACAGATCGGGCGTCGGCTGCACGATCAATTGCGTGCTGCCGGCGATGAACAACGTGTTGCCGTCGGGGCTGATCGTCATTCGAGGATTCGCTCCCGGATCTCCGGCCAATGCGATGGGGCTGCCGAGCGCGGAGTAAGCGCCGCCGTTCTGAGACTCGGAGATGTCGAATACCCGCAGCGCGCCGGCATCCGAATCGTACGTGTAGGCGCGGCTTCCGTCGGCATTGAGCGTCGCGGCGACGGACGTGGAGGGCAGCGTCCCGAAGAGCGAGAAACCGGCTCCATAAACGTTCGTGCCATTGAGTATGGCGCGTGAGCCGGTGCGGTTTACGACCGGGGGTACCGCGTTCTGCGTCAACCTCACGGGCGTCGTGTCGAACTGAGCGCTGGAAACGTTGAACAGTAAGACGACCGGCGCCGTCGTCGTTTCCGACGTGCCTTGAATGAAAACCAGCGGCGTACCTACCCCCGCCGCGGCGGGCGTCGCGTTGTTCATCACCACGTCGAGCTGCGCGAGCGTGCCCTGTCGTCCGGAGTAGAGGTAGAGCGGTGAGTTCTCCGATTCCGCTCGGCCGGTCGTGATGAGCGCGCGATCGTCGTTCGTCACGGCCAAGCCCTTAAGGGATGTACCGCTCGGTAGCGAAGGCGCTGCGAGCGGTTCGTCGGCGGCAAGGCTGACCGGGTCGACCGGTACGAGGGCAGTTCCCGTGAGGGCGAGGATACGATCCCCGCGCGTAGACAACGCCATATCCTGCAGATCAGCCAACGCGGCGGTCGATGGCGCCGACCAAGCGGCCCCATCGTGTGCGTAACGGATGAGGGTTCCGCCACTCGCATCCGTGGCGAGAAGGATCGCGCGGCGCTCGGCGTCGTAGAGCAGCTCGCGCACCGAGGGTCCGGCGACCGGATAGGCCAGCGCCTGCGCCGGGTAGTCGGTCGGCTCGACGACGACGAGCGTCGCCTGAGATTGCAGGGAGCCTTGATGTGCGGAGCTGTCCACCTGCACTTCGTACGTTCCCGCGGGCAGTGCGGGGTAGTTCACTCGGAGCTCTTGATCGCTAAGCAGCACGAACTCCGTCGCTTGCGTGTCGTTGAAGCGCACGCCTTGCGTGGGGAACGCTGCAAATCCAACTCCGCGAATGATGGCCGTGTTGGCGACATTTGCCGTACCGACGTACGGCGCGATCGAGAGAATGACAGGCGAGATCTGATAGTTGATGGTGATTCGTTGCGTATTGCCCGCGGCAAGCGACGTGCAAGCGGCGTCCGCGCAGAAATAGCCGGTCACGGCGATGTTGCCGCTAAAGACGCCCGAACCGAGCGTTGCGGGAGATTCCGGCTCGACCGTGATCTGTGCCGTCCTGCCGGAAACCGTGGACGTGACATTGGCGATGCCTACGCCCGTATGGATGACCGCGAGATGGGCGACGCTGTCGCCGAAGGTCGCCGTGATCGTCTGCGCAGCGGGCGTCGCTGCATCCGGCGCATCGGCCGTGAAGCTGATCGAATCGGCGGACACGCTCGTCTGCGTGGACCGCCCGTCGTCGCCGCCGTCACCGCTGCTGCTGCACGCGGACAACAAAAAAATCGACAACACGCCCGCTACACGGCGCGCACCGAACACATGATGCACTTTTGTTACCTTCAATCTGTGGCGACCAACGATCTCGCGAACCGGCGGATGCTGGTCTCGACCGAACGTTTCGACGAGGTGTCGATGCAGTCGCTGCCCCTTGTTCCGCCTGAGCTCAGCCGCCTGCTGGGCGATTTCCTCGCTTTTTCGAGGCCGGTCGAGTGCTGTATTTCCCCACGCAAGCGAGGGTGCTGCGATCGTACGCCGCGAAGCTTAACACAAGCTGTAGCGGGCCCTGGGATGGGCTCTGCGATGTTGCGGAGATGGCGAAGAATGGGAAGCTGAGGGTTGACCGTTGACGTTCACGGAGGAGGAAGCCCCTCCCTTCTGACCGTCAACAGTCACCGTCAACTGTCAACCTGACCGGATCAGCCCACGATATAGCGTTCCAGCTGATCGATGGTCTGCTGCTGCTCGTCGATGACTGCTTTCACGAGGTCGCCGATGGAGATGATCCCGATCAACTGACCCCGCTCCACGACGGGGAGATGGCGGATCCGTCGCTCAGTCATGATCTCCATACACCGATGAACGTCCTCGTCCGGCGACACGGTTGTGACAGGCGAGCTCATGATCTGCCACACCGGCGTGTCCGCGCTCGAGCGGCCGAGCAGGATGACCTTGCGGGCGTAATCACGCTCGGAAACGATGCCCACCAGCTCGTCGGCTTGTACGACGGGCAGCGCGCCGATGTATTTGTCCGCCATCAGCTGAATCGCCTTAATGACGGGATCTTCGGGTTCGATCGACCAGAGATGGGGGTCTTTCTGGGAGAGCAGGTGTCGGACGCGCAGCATGGAAAACCCTCCTTACGGGCAAGGTCAACGCACGCGGTCCGCGAAAGCAATCCGCACATACCGACCGGCGCGGCGCGCGGCCACCTAGTGCTGCGCGCTCGCGAGATCGCGTGCCATGTAGCTTACGGCCCGCGACCAGCCGGCATCGTTGTCGCCCCTGAAATCGAACGATTTCCGTCTGAGGGGCCGCCCGCTCGGCACTTCCCGAATCTCGTACGTGAGGGAGAGGATCAGCTGGCTGACGCGGTGGATCCACGCGACCATGACCTGGTCAGCGTCGAGCTCGACTGCGATGTCGATCTCGCACCCGTTGCATTTGTGGAGGTACTGAGTGCCGCGCAGCCTCTCGATCAGCTCCGCGGCAGGTGCGGCATCGACGATCTCGTAGGTCGGTATTTGCGCGAGCTCGCTGCGAAGCTGCTCGCTCACTTTGCGCAAGCGCACGGCGTGTACCTCCGCGAGGCCGGGGTCGCTCAAGTCTCCGATGATCTCGAGATCCAGAACGAGCAGCCTCACTTTCGCTTCGCCCTCGTTGCCGCTTTGCGCGGCCTGGGAGCGATCCGCAGTGAGGAGCAGCACGCCCGCCAGCGCGAGTGCGAGCGACGCTGCGCGCAGCAAGGTCCGGGCGCGAAACGCAAATGCATGAGTCATTGTAAGAAGGCGTCCTTGATTGCCTAGGGCGAGGGTAACGCCTCAGCCTCATCCCGCAAACGGAAAATTCGTCGAGAGGGGCGTGAACGCGACAGTTTTCTTCACGATCGTTTCACGCGAGCTGCGCCGGCGCATTCACGCGGCACCTCTAAATTGCCCGCCAACCAGGACGCACCGAGGTTTGCACCGCGAGGCACCTGTACTTTGGGGCAATTACAGCAGCAAGGAGACGATGATGATGTTCGGTAAACGTTTTCTACTTTTGGGTTCGTGCGCGCTCATCGCCGTGATGCCGGTCGCTTCGCAGGCGAAGCAGGACGCGATGGATACGTGCATTCAGGCATTCGTCGCGGAGCAGCTTCCGCAAGGTCACAAGATCGAAGTCGTGAAGCGCGATACCGGTCACCGGCAATGGACCTCGAGCCGTCGCGCGCCCATCAAAGTGAGCGCGAAAGGCAAGCGCAGCGGTAAGGAGTACGCGTCGGCTACCTGCGAGATGAATCGACAGGGCGAGCTCGTCGCGATGGTCGTCAAGGGCGCGCGCATCCGCGTTGCGCAGTCGACGCCGTCGAGGATGGGCGCTCAAGGGGGTTGAGAGGAGACCGACCACCGCAAGGACGCATCCTGAGGAGTGATCTCCGCTTCGGTCGGACGACGCCTCCGCGTCGTCCGATTCCTTTTTTGATGAGCGTCGCCGAGCCGCTCAGGCATTCAGCCCTCCCTCGATTCTCATCCGACGCCGCCGGCCGTCCGGTCCGGTCAGGCCCTTTTTCCGAGTCAAGAAACGTGTCCGGGGCCTCTCGGTCGAACGTTTCACGCCGAGTCGCGCTAGCATTCGAGGATGATCCACCCGACATGCCGTTCCCGTGCCTCGTTCCGAGTCCTCATTCTCTGTACCCTTCTGTCGCTTGCGGCATGTTCCGGACCGATGGATGAGCCCGGCGGCGTATCCGCTGAGGCCCCCCGCATCCCGGTCGTCACGGCCGTCGCCGTGGTGCGTCCGCTCGGCATCCAGATCGAAGCGGTCGGTACGGCGCGCGCCCGCGAATCCGTCGACGTAACCTCGAAGACGACGAACACGGTCGTCGCGATCCGTTTCAAAGAGGGCGATCTCGTGCGCAAGGGAGACGTGTTGGTCGAGCTCGACAGCGCCGAGGCAAGAGCGGAGCTCGAGGAAGCGCAAGCGGCGCTGGCCGATAGCGAGAATCAGTTCAGGCGGGGGCAGGACCTCTTCACGCAGCAAGCCCTTTCGATCTCGCAGCTCGACACGATCGAGGCGACGCTCAAGGCCAACCGCGCGCGGGTCAGCGCGGCAAAGGCGCGCCTCGACGATACGGTGATCCGCGCGAGTTTCGATGGGCGCACGGGCTTTCGTCGCGTGAGCGTCGGCAGTCTCGTCAACCCCGGAACGGTCATCACGACGCTGGACGATTCCTCGGTCATCCACCTCGATTTCACCGTACCCGAGACATACCTCTATGTGCTCGAGCGCGGTCTCGAGGTTTCGGCCCGCACGGCCGGCCTGCCGGACCGCGAGTTCAAAGGCACCGTTTCGAACATCAACTCGCGCGTCGACCCGGTC
Source organism: Lysobacteraceae bacterium (assembly GCA_012516015.1). Classification (GTDB taxonomy): domain Bacteria; phylum Pseudomonadota; class Gammaproteobacteria; order Steroidobacterales; family Steroidobacteraceae; genus Steroidobacter. Next base: position 9,332 of record JAAYXG010000645.1, read on the forward strand.
ACGCGCTCGATCGTGGTGAGAGCGGAGATCCCGAACGACGACGGTTTGCTGCGTCCCGGCATGTTCATGACCGTGACCTTATACGGCAAGCCGGAGCCGACATTGCTCGTACCCGAGGCCGCAATCGTGCCGGAGCAGGGCAAGACATTCGTCTTCGTCGTCCGCGACGACGTCGTCGAGCGGCGCGAGGTGCGCACGGGCAAGCGGCGGCCCGGCGAGGTCGAGATCGTGGAGGGGCTGCGAGAGCACGAGCACGTCATCATCGAAGGCACGCAGAACGTGCGCGACGGCAGCCGCGTGCAAGCCGAGCTGAGCGAGCCCGCACCGAGCAGTTGACGAGCACCGGTTATGCGAATCTCTGAGATTTCGGTACGACGCCCGGTATTCGCGACCGTCATCAGTCTGCTGCTGCTGATTTTCGGGCTCGTCTCGCTCGAGCGGCTGCCGATTCGCGAGTACCCGGATATCGATCGGCCGGTCGTGTCGGTGACGACGCGCTACGTCGGCGCATCGGCTCCCGTCATCGAAACGAAGATCACGCAAGTCGTCGAGGATTCGATCGCGGGTATCGAAGGGATCCTCAAGATCGAATCGGAAAGCGAGGACGAGCGCTCGCAAGTACGCATCGAGTTCGACGTGAGCCGTAACATCGACTCGGCGGCGAACGACGTGCGCGACCGGGTGTCGCGCATTCTCAATGACTTGCCCGAGGAAGCGGATCCGCCCGAGATCATCAAGGCGGATGCGAGTGCCGATCCCGTGATGTTCATCAGCTTCAGCTCCGACGCCATGTCGATGCTGGAGATCACCGATTATGCCGAGCGCAATCTCATCGATCGCTTGTCGACCGTGCCCGGCGTCGCGCGCGTGAGCATCGGCGGCGCGCGTCGACCTGCGATGCGCATTTGGATCGACAGACAAGCGCTCGCCGCACGCCAACTCACCGTGACGGACATCGAGGATGCGCTGCGACGAGAGAACGTCGAGTTGCCCGCGGGGCGCATCGAATCGCGGACGCGCGAATTCTCGCTGCGCACGATCGTCGGGCTCGAGACCGAGCAGGACTTTCGCGAGCTCGTGATTGCGCGCGGCGCGGACGGACACTTGGTGCGGCTCGGCGAAGTCGCGAGCGTGCAGCTCGCGGCGGAGAACGATCGAACGTATACGCGGTATAACGGGGCGATGGGCATTTCGCTCGTCGTCGAGGCGCAGTCGAAGGCGAATACGCTCGATATCGTGCACGGCGTGCGCGCGGAGATCGACCGCATTCAGGAGAGCTTGCCGCCGGGCGCCGTGCTGAACGCCGCGGTCGACAACGCGGTTGCGATCGAAGCGGCGCTCAAGGAGGTCATGCTCGCCGTGGGCTTCGCGCTCACCGGCGTGCTCTTCGTCATCTACGCCTTCCTCGGCAGCTTCCGCGCGACGCTGATCCCGGCCGTCACGATTCCCGTGTCGATCGTCGCTTCGTTCACGGTCATGTACGCGATGGGCTATTCCGTGAACGTCTTGACGCTCCTCGGTCTCGTGCTTGCGATCGGCTTGGTCGTCGACGATGCGATCGTCGTGCTCGAAAACATCCATCGCCGCGCCGAGCTCGGCGAGCCGCCGCTCGTTGCGGCAGTGACCGGCAGTCATGAAATCGGCTTCGCCGTCATCGCGACGACGCTGACGCTCGCGGCGGTATTCGTGCCTATTTCGTTCCTGCCGGGTGACCTCGGCCGGCTTTTCAGCGAGTTCGGTTTCACGCTCGCGGCCGCCGTGCTGTTCTCGGCGCTCGTGGCACTCACGTTGACGCCGATGATGGCATCGAAGCTGCCGGAAAGCGCCACGGAGCGTAATCGAGTCGCGCTCGCGGTGGATCGATTCTTCAAACGCGCCGCGCAGTTGTACGACGGGCGCTTGCGCTCGTTCATACGGCGCCCGTGGCTCGTGATCGGCGCCGTCG
>JAAYXG010000646.1 GCA_012516015.1 Lysobacteraceae bacterium
CGAGAAAGTGGCTGACGACAAAGGCCGCGATGAAATGGCGTAATCGAAACCTGCGCATCAGCCGCACCTCGTGTGGAGCTCCTTCACGAGGAATCCGCCGCTTCTTCGCGGAGTTCCGTCGGACCCGGGGTAGCTCACAGTCGACAGCCAACAGTCGACAGCCAGACAGAGAGTGGCGGCGGCTGCGGAACGAGCTTCACTCGGCTGCTGGCTGCAGTCTGTAAGCTGCAAACTGCAGACAGTCAATTTTGACTTATGACTCAATTACTTATGATTCATATCTAGACTGTAACGCAGCTCAGCCAGACTTCTGCTGAATTCGAGGGGGCACTCAGGGTAATTACTTGCCTTTCGAAGTCGCAGGAGTATATTCAGGCGCTAGATGCTTGAGCAGCCGAAGAAACGCTGCCGAGCGAATCTAAAGTAATTTCTCAGCTTCGCTTGCCGCTCGCGCGCTGCCGTCCGTCCGGACTTCTGCACGTTCCGCGGCCACAAACCGAATTGTCGGGGGTAGGTTGCAATGAGCAACGCCTGGGAGAACTTTTTCGCCGCTACTGCCATGCTCGCTTCGGCCGGGCCCATCAAGCAGCGCCTCGCCGAAGCCTATCGCCAACATCTCGCCCCGCTCGAAGAGGACGACCTGCCGAAGGAGATCCGCGAGGAGTTCTCCTCCGTCGCGAGTTCCATGCAATGCGTGCGACCGATGCGCGGCGAGTCCGCCGTTCAAGCCACAGTGCGGAAGATGTCCGAGATGGAAGCCGGCAGGCTCGCGACACGCATCGTCAATATGCTCGGCGTGATCGCCCGCCAGCAGAACGTTCAGCGCACACCCAAGTTACGGGCCGTCGGCGACGAATAGGGGGACGCGCTCCGTGTGACGAGTGAAGTGTGACGTGTAAAGTCAGAGGAGCAGTCGCCGCTCCGGATCTTCCCTCTACACCTTACACTTCACACGTTACACTGGCGCCCCGAAGGCGCGCCTCTAATCCAGCTTGAAATCGATGACGTCCCAGCGCGTCGTATCCTCGTGGCGCGCTTGACGACGGATTGCATACGCGATCGAGCGCTCATTCCACTCGATGACCTCATCCGCCAGCGCCTCCAGCTGGACGGGGACCTTTTCCTTGATGCCGAAGAACTCGAGCACGATGATCGGCTTCTCCAAGCCCTTGGCGCAATTGAGCACGAAATCGATCCAAGGCTCGTTGTGCTTGTATTGCCCCGCCGGCACGATGACGACCTCGGCAAGGTTGATCTGCTTCCTGAGCTCATCCTTCATCGCTTCCGAATTGCCTCCGAGCTGGCGCTCGGGGTCGCTGCAATTTCGGTAATAGAAGTTGTGCGAGCTCTCGAGGTACTCGAACACACGGAAGTAATCGTCGGAGGGCGCGAAGACGTGACTTACGAATACGCGCACCGGATTCTGCTGAGAGATACTGCTCACCCCTTGCTCCCGTCGCGCTCGGCGCGACATGGCTTCGTCGCTAGAATTCTAATGCAGAAGATACCCGTGCGCCGGTTCCTTGACGCATCCCCACGCGCCCAGGGCGCCTCTTGCGCGCCTGCGATAGAATGCGGCGTTGCGATGCCGATTTCTCACGTCCACTAACCCATGCGATTCGTTCTGTACAACATCCGGTATGCGACCGGAACCGGCCCTGCCTTCCACCTGCCGGTTCCAGGTGCGGGATACCTGCGCAGCAACGCGAGTGTGCTCGAACGGATTACACAGTATCTGAAGCTGCTCGACCCCGATCTCGTCGGGCTCATCGAGATCGACACCGGATCGATCCGTTCGGGTCTCGTCAATCAGGCGAAACAGATCGCCGATTCACTCGGTCACTACTCGATCTATCAGTGCAAGTACGGCGCGACCTCCCTGAACCACCTCATGCCGATCGTGCGCAAGCAGGGCAACGCGTTCCTCGCCGCGCCTCGCGTCGAAGGCGAGCGCTTTCATTACTTCGAAACGGGCATCAAACGTCTCATCATCGAGCTCGAGCTGGAAGAAGTCTCGATCTTCCTCGTGCACCTGTCGCTCAAATTTCGTCATCGGCACGATCAGCTGCGCCATCTGCACGAGCTCGTAAAGCGCTCGCGCAAGCCCGTGATGGTCGCCGGCGACTTCAATACGTTCTGGGGCGACCACGAAATCTACCTCTTCATGGAAGCCTCGGGCTTGAAGAACGCCAATCGCCTGGGACTGCCGTCCTATCCGAGCCGCAATCCGCGCAAGGAACTCGACTTCGTCCTACACTCCAAGGGAATCGAGATCACGCACTTCGATGTGCCGGACGTGCGCTTCTCGGATCATCGTCCGCTGATCTGCGATTTCGAAGTTCATAGCGTCTAGCGTCGCCAGAACAACAAGGGGGTTCACATGCAAGCGTCCTCGCCCGCGAACAAGAGCACACACTGGCAGCTCACCAAAGACGAGGACGGCGTCGCATGGCTCACGTTCGACAAGGCCGAGGCCAGCGTCAACAGCTTGTCGCGCGATGTAATGGAAGAGCTCGGTGCGCTCGTCGATGACTTCGCACGCGAGACCCCGCGCGCCATCGTCGTTCGCTCCGCGAAGAAGGGGTTCATCGCCGGCGCCGATATCAAAGAATTCCTGTCGATCGAGACTGCGGGTCAAGCGTTCCAGATGATTCGCAGCGGCCAAGAGATCTTCGACCGCTTCGCCGCCCTCACCTGCCCTACGGTCGCTGCGATCAACGGCTTCGCGCTCGGCGGCGGCTTGGAAGTCGCCCTTGCGTGCCGCTATCGCGTGTGCGCGGACGACCCGAGTGTGACGTTGGGATTTCCCGAGGTTCAGCTCGGCGCACATCCCGGCTTCGGCGGCACGGTGCGCGCCGTGCAGCTCATCGGTCCGCTTGCCGCGATGGACCTCATGCTGACCGGGAAATCCGTTCGGCCGCAGAAGGCGCTTCAGTTGGGTCTCGTCGATCGCGTCGTGCCGCGCGAACAGCTCGACGCGGCGGCGAAAGAGCTCGCGCTCCGCGCGCCGAAGCCGCGCACGCTCGGCCTCAAGGATCGCCTGCTCAACAGTGCGCCCATGCGAGCGATCGTGGCGGGGCAAATGCGCACGCGCGTGGCCAAACGTGTCAAACCGGCGCACTACCCGGCTCCCTACGCGCTGATCGATCTCTGGCAGCGCCACGGCGGTCGCGGCGCACGCGCGATGGAAGCAGAAGCACGCTCGATGGCGGCGCTGCTCGTGACGCCGACATCGCAAAATCTCGTTCGCGTGTTCTTTCTGCAAGAGCGCCTCAAGTCCGGCGGAAAATTCGCCGGTCCGCCGGCGGAGCACGTGCACGTCGTCGGCGCGGGCGTCATGGGCGGAGACATCGCAACGTGGTGCGCGGCTCGCGGGCTCAACGTGACCCTGCAGGATCGTACGGAAGAATACGTCGCGAGGGCGATCGCGCGCGCGCGCGCCTTCTTCGAGAAGCGCTACCCGGACGCCGCACGGCGAGACGCCGCGCTTGCACGCCTGCAAGCCGACGTCGAGGGTCGCGGTGTCGCGAAAGCGGACGTCGTGATCGAGGCCATTTTCGAGAATCTCGAGGCGAAGCGCGAGCTCTACGCCCGGATCGAGCCGCAAATGAAGCGCGACGCCGTACTCGCGACGAACACCTCGAGCATCGTCCTCGAACAACTTGCGGAGAAGCTTGCGGAACCTTCGCGCCTCATCGGCCTGCATTTCTTCAACCCGGTCGCGCGCATGCCGCTCGTCGAAGTGATTCGCGCAGAGAACAGCGATCCCGAGATGGTGCAGCGTGGCCAAGCGTTCGTCCGCCAGATCGATAAGCTGGGTATCACCTGTCGCAGCGCGCCCGGCTTTCTCGTCAATCGCGTCCTGATGCCGTATTTGAGCGAGGCAGTGCGAGCCGCTGAGGAAGGCGTGCCGCTGCCGCTGATCGACCGGGCTGCAGAGGATTTCGGCATGCCGATGGGGCCGATCGAGCTTGCCGACGTTGTCGGGCTCGACGTCGTGATGAGTGTCGGCAAGGTGTTCTTCCGCTCGGATGCGGAAGTTCCGTCCGTCTTGTCGACGCGGTACGCGCAGAAACAATTCGGGAAAAAAACCGGGCGCGGGTTCTACGAGTGGGTGGGCGACAAGCCGCAGAAACCGCCGATCGAGGGCAAGCGAGCGCCCGCGGATCTCGAAGACAGACTGATCTTGCCGCTCGTCAACGAGTGTGTCGCGGTGCTCAGGGAAAAGATCGTCGAGGACGCCGACCTGGTCGATGCGGGAGTGATTTTCGGCACCGGATTCGCGCCTTTCAGGGGCGGCCCTTTGAAGTATGCGCGCACGCGCGGCGTGAACGCGATCGTGGCGCGGCTCACGGAGCTCAAAGAGGCGCACGGCGAACGGTTTGCCCCGGACGCCGGCTGGGATCTACTCGACTAAATGCGCAAAATGCGCATTTATCGTACAGCTTGGGTCGCACCCGCCTGCTACCATCTTGCTGAATGAAGATGCCGGGGCGCCCTGCTTCGGCGTCCCTCACCTGGAGAACCATGGAAAGCAAGCCGATCGATCTTGGCCTGCTGCGGTCGTTTTCTCCTCTTGACGGCATGAAGCGAGACAACTTGCACTCGCTCGCCCGCAAAGCCTCGCTTCGCGAGCTGTCCGGCGGGCGGCTGCTCTTCAAGGAGGGCGAAAACGACAAGCGCACGTATTACCTCGTTCGAGGCACCGTCGAGCTGTTGCACGACGGTCGGCCGGTCCTGACGTTGCACGGGGGCACGCCCGAGGCGCGCAACCCAGTGGGTCCCTCGGTGCCCCGCCGATACAGCGCACGCATCGTGTCCGACAAAGCGCAGCTCATCTCCATCGACAGCGAGCTGCTCGACATGATGCTCACCTGGGATCAGACGGGAACTTATGTCGTCGATGAGCTCCATCAAACGGAAGACGTCGCGTCGGCCGACGACTGGATGACGACGCTGCTTCAATCGAAAGCCTTCCATCGCATTCCGCCCGCGAATATCCAGGCGATCTTCATGCGCATGCAACGCGTCGACTACAACGAGGGCGACGTGGTCATCAAACAAGGCGACGAAGGCGACTACTTCTACGTCATCGTCAAAGGTCGCTGTCAGGTCACGAGAGAGACGCCGCTCAACAAGGAAGGCATCAAGCTCGCGGAACTGGGCATGGGCGATACGTTCGGTGAAGAAGCGCTCATTTCCGACGCCAAACGAAACGCGACCGTTTCGATGCTCACCCCGGGGACGCTCATGCGGCTGGCGAAAGACGATTTCCGCACGCTGCTCAACGAGCCTTTGCTCGAGTGGGTGGACGCCGCGCAGGCGGAATCGATCGTGGGACGCGGGGGCCAGTGGCTCGATGTGCGGCTACCGAGCGAATTCGAAGGTTTCCGCATGCAAGGCGCGATCAACGTGCCGCTCTATTTCATTCGCCTGAAGCTCAAATCGCTCGACCGCAACACGCACTACATCGTGTGCTGCGACACGGGCCGACGCAGCTCCGCCGCGGCCTACATTCTCAACGAACGCGGCTTCAGAGCGTCCGTCTTACGCGGCGGCCTCGCCGCAGTGGCCCCACAACGCAAAGTGGTCGGAGGCTGAGGAAGAAGGGGTTAATGATCAGGGGATAGGGGATAAGAAGAAGGGGGTAATGATCAGGGGATAGGGGATAGTCAGAAAGGGAAGAAGAAGAAGAAGAAGCGGCACCGTTGCCGCACCTCTGACTATCCCCTATCCCCTATCCCCTTCACATCGTGTGAGTGGGCTTATCGCCGCCGAGCGCACCGGCGAGATAGCTTTCGATCTTCCGTTGGGTATTGCCGCGGTCCTGCTCGCTGAACTGCACGCCGATGCCGGCCGTGCGCTTGCCTTGCGCACCTTTCGGCGTCATCCATATCACGCGTCCCGCAACCGGCAGCTTCTCGTCTTCCCCCATCAAATTGAGCAGCATGAACACCTCGTCGCCGAGGCGGTAGTTGCTGTTCGTCGGGATGAAGAGCCCCCCGTTCTTCACGAACGGCATATACGCCAGATACAAGGCGCTCTTGTCCTTGATCGTGAGGGTCAAGAGACCCGGTTTGCTACTGGGCTGACGCATCACCATGCGTGCTATCGACTCCGGTTCATCGGTACACCGCGCGAGCTCGGCGCCGCGGGCGGTGCCAAGATGTCCAACAGCGCATAAAGCCAGGCCGTAACGGCCAGCTCGCGCTGGAGCGCGGTTCGGGCCAGTTGCGCCTTCAGGGCCCGCGCGCGATCTACCAAAGTGTAGATGCCG
>JAAYXG010000647.1 GCA_012516015.1 Lysobacteraceae bacterium
CGATGCGGCTGACTTGATCGGCGTAGCGGTTATAGGCGATGACCGCCGGGATAGCGGCAAACAAGCCCATCGCCGTTGCGATCAGTGCCTCGGCGATACCCGGCGCCACCATCGCAAGCGTCGCCTGCTGCACGTTACCGAGCCCGTGAAACGCATTCATGATGCCCCAAACGGTGCCGAACAGTCCGACGTACGGGCTCGTCGAACCGATCGTCGCTAACATGGACAGACTGTGCTCGAGACGATCGCTTTCGCGCAGGAGCGCAACGCGCATTCCGCGGCGAGCGCCCTCGATGAGCTCCGCGGCGCTGACGCCGTGCTGACGCATGCGCGTGAACTCGCGAAAGCCCTGCTCGAAGATCGCTTCCATGCCCTTCGTGAGACGGCGGCTTTGATCGATGGAGCGGAACATCGCGCTCAAATCCCCGCCCGACCAGAATACTTCCTCGAATCGATCCGCATCGCTTTGTGCGCGACGCAGCTCGGATCGCTTCCGCAGCATGATCGCCCACGAAACGATCGAGGCGAGCAGGAGCAGCGCCATCACGATCTGCACGATGAGGCTCGCTTGGAGCACGAGCTCCAGCGGGTTCAAATTGGTCGTCATTCGCCCTCCTCGAATAGCCGGGCCGGCAAAGGTCGCGGCCGATAACTCTGCGCATCGAGGCACGCGACGGGCACGCGCCCCTCCAGCAACAACTCACCGCCCTCGCCTCGCCTGAAGATCTCCTGTTTGAACGTGAGACTCGCTCGTGCGGTCTCGGCGACCTCGCACGTCACATCCAGCAGCTCCCCATAACGCGCGGGCCGTCGGAAATGCGCCTCCACGTCAACGACAACGAACAGGCGCTGGTGTTCCGCTCGCAACTGCTCTTGCTCGACCCCGAGCGAGCGCAACCACTCGGTGCGCGCACGCTCCATGAACTTGAAATAGTTCGCGTAATACACGATGCCGCCGGCATCGGTGTCTTCCCAATAGATGCGTACGGGGATGGAGAAGGCTGACGCGTGACGAGTGATGGGTGACGGGCCGGACGCGCTCGAGCGCCTCGTGCCCGCTGCAGACGTCCGCTGCGCGACCCCTGTTCTTTCTCGCTCGTCACTTGTCACGCATCACCCGCCACTGAACTCGAGTCACCCATCACGAAATAGATCACCCATCCCGCCGCGCTCGGGTACCTTGAGCCCGAAGTGTTGATAGGCATTGCGCGTTGCGACGCGACCGCGGGCCGTACGCATCAAGAATCCTTGTTGGATGAGGAACGGCTCGATCACGTCTTCGATCGTGCCGCGCTCTTCTCCGAGCGCGGCAGCAAGACTCTCGACGCCGACCGGCCCGCCGTCGAATTTCTCGATGATCGTGAGCAGCAGCTTGCGATCCATGATGTCGAAGCCGAGCGGATCGACGTCCAGCATGTCGAGCGCCGCGTGCGCGATCTCATCTGTGATGCGCCCCGCCCCTTTGACTTCTGCATAGTCGCGCACGCGCCTCAGCAAGCGGTTGGCGATACGAGGGGTTCCGCGGGAGCGCTGCGCGATGCGCTCGGCGCCGCTCGGGTCCGTCGGCACGCCCAGAATAGACGCGGAGCGAGTCACGATGCGTTGCAGCTCTTGTCGATCGTAGAACTCGAGGCGCTGCACGATGCCGAATCGATCGCGCAACGGTGAGGTCAGTAGACCCGCCCGGGTCGTCGCGCCGACCAGCGTAAAGGGCGGTAGATCCAACTTGATCGAACGCGCACCCGGGCCTTCGCCGATCATGATGTCGAGCTGAAAGTCCTCCATCGCGGGATACAGAATCTCTTCGACGACCGGGCTCAGACGGTGAATCTCGTCGACGAACAGCACGTCGTTGGGTTGCAAGTTCGTGAGCAGCGCGGCGAGATCGCCGGCACGCTCGATCACCGGGCCCGACGTTTGCTTGAGGTTCACGTCGAGCTCGTTTGCGATGATGTTTGCGAGCGTCGTCTTGCCCAACCCGGGCGGACCGAAGATCAGCACGTGATCGAGCGCTTCACGGCGGTTGCGTGCCGCTTCGATGAAGATTTCCATTTGCGTGCGAACCGCGGACTGGCCGACATAGTCGGCAAGCCGCTTCGGCCTCACGGCACGATCGAAGGCTTCCTCTTCGCCCTGCGCGGCGGCCGAGACGATGCGATCGTGTTCAATCATAGGCTGTAGGCTGTAGGCTGTAGCCAGAGCAAGAAGCGCAGCGCGCCGTTTGCTTGACGACTGTAGTCTGCCGTCTGAAGCCAGAAAAGGAGCTTCCCTCCTCCGCAGAGCGGGGGAGGGTTAGGGAGGGGGCGAGCAACGAACGAGCGCTCATCTATTTCATCGCTGCCGCTTGCAACGCGCGACGGATGATCTCCTCCGTCGTCTTCGCGGATTCATCGACATTCTTCAACAAACGCACGACCTCGGCGGGCTTGTAGCCGAGCGCGACGAGCGCGCTGTATGCCTCCCCTTGCGGACCCGCCGCGCTTTCCGCGGCCATACCGGCCGGCACGGATATCCCACCGGCGGACTGACCGAATCCCTTGATACGATCGCGCATCTCTACGACGAGTCGCTCGGCCGTCTTGCGCCCGACGCCCGGGATACGTACGAGCGAGTCGAGGTCCTGCGCTTCGATGCAGATGATGAAACTCTCGACGCTCATGCCGGAAAGCAAGGACAGCGCGAGCTTCGGTCCGACATTCGAAACTTTGAGCAGCTCGCGAAAGAGCCGTCGCTCGCGTTCGGTCCCGAACGCGAACAAGACGTGCGCATCCTCGCGTACGACGAGGTGCGTGAACAGGCTCACGTCTGAACCGATCGCTGGAAGCTCGTAAAACGTCGACATCGGCGCTTCGAGCTCGTAGCCGACGCCGCCGACGTCGACGAGCAATTGCGGCGGATGTTTCGCGGCAAGCTTGCCGCGCAGAAAGCCGATCATCGAACGGCGCCCGCAGCCAGCGCGGCAAGCGTACGTACTTTGCGCGAGTGCGCGTGGCAGAGCGCGATCGCGAGCGCATCCGCGGCGTCCTCGCCAAGTGGACCTGCGAGCTGCAACAAACGTCTGACCATCAGCTGAACCTGCTCCTTCTGCGCACCGCCCGTGCCGACGACGGCGAGCTTCACCTCGCGCGGTGCGTACTCGAACACGCGCGGGCGAAGCGCGAACGTGCCGCTCAACGCCGCACCTCGGGCCTGCCCCAATTTCAGGGCGCTGTCGGCATTACGATGCATGAAGACGCGCTCGATCGCGACTTCGTCGGGCCGGAACTCGGTCGTCAGCCGGTCGACGCCCGCGAAGATCTCTTGCAGACGCGTGGCGAAACAATCCCCGCGCGTCTTGATCGCACCGCTCACGAGATAGGCGATTCGAGACCCATTCACGTCGATGACGGCGTACCCAGTACGTTGGGATCCCGGATCGAGCCCCAAGATACGTACCTGAGCCGGCAATAGGCCCTCCCGAGAGGGCATCGTCAGCGATGCAAGACTGTGCGGTCGCCTCAGTCTGCGCAAGGAGTTCTGGCCTCTGATTTCGGGTATGACGGGCCGGTATGATACGGGAAACGGCCGCGCCCAGGCACGAAGTTACGCGATGCAAACCGCCGACACGCACAACGACTCGCAGTCCCGCGCGGCGCGCGCGCTGACCGGGCGCGACCGACTCGCGGCCGCGCTGCGCGCCGAGAACGGTATCGCGCCCGCCGAGCTCGCGCGCGCCGAAGCCATTGCGGCCATCGTTGCCGGCTTGACCGACGACGAGGAGATCCTTTGCGGTGCGCTTCTCTTCCCGCTGATGGAGTCCGGGGCCCTCAATGCCGAACGCGCCGCCGAGCTCGGGGGCAAGAATGCCGCGAGCATCGCCGCCGAGCTACAGCGTCTCGGCACGCTCAGCGTGGCAACGCCGTCGAAAGGTTCGGGCGCCTTGTCCGCGACCCAAGCGGAGGCGCTTCGCAAGATGCTGCTCGCGATCGTGACGGATCCGCGCCTGGTGCTCATCAAGCTCGCCGCCCAATTGCATTTGCTCCGGGAATCGAAAGACGCCCCTCCCGAGCGGCGCGAGCAAATCGCCTACGAGACTCGCGAGGTCTATGCCCCGCTCGCGAACCGGCTCGGCGTCTGGCAGCTCAAGTGGGAGCTCGAGGATTTGAGCTTTCGCTACCTCGATCCCGAGAACTACAAGCGCGTGGCGGGCTGGCTCGCGGCAAAACGCGTCGATCGCGAGCGCCATATAGAGGAAGTCATCCGCATTCTCGACGAGGAGCTGGCGAAGGCAGGCATCAAAGCCGAGGTCGCCGGCCGCCCGAAGCACATCTACAGCATCTGGCGGAAGATGCAGCGCAAGGGCTTGTCGTTCGATCAGCTCTACGACATCCGCGCAGTGCGCGTGCTCGTCGATACGATAGCCGACTGCTATGCCGTGCTCGGCATCGTGCACGGACTTTGGCACTACATCCCGGGTGAGTTCGACGACTACATCGCGACGCCGAAGGACAATTTCTATCGATCGCTCCACACGGCCGTGATCGGTCCGGGCAAGCTGCCGCTCGAGATTCAGATCCGCACGCACGAGATGCACGAGCATGCGGAGCTCGGCGTCGCAGCCCATTGGAAGTACAAGGAAGGCGCTCGCACGACGGCGGCCTACGAGCAGAAGATCGTGTGGCTGAGGCACATCCTCGAGCCGGGCGAGCGCGACGTCGAGAGCGAAGGCGATTTCCTCGAACGCGTGCGCTCCGAGCTGTTCGAAGACCGAGTCTACGCGCTGTCGCCGCGCGGCGAGGTCATCGATCTGCCGCGCGGCGCGACGCCGCTCGACTACGCATATCATTTGCATACGGATCTCGGCCACCGCTGCCGCGGCGCCAAAGTCAACGGGCGCATGGTGCCGCTCAACCAGCCGCTGCAGAACGGCGATCAAGTCGAGATCATCACCGGCAAACAATTAAATCCCAGCCGCGACTGGCTCGTACCCTCGCTCGGCTATCTCGTATCGCCGCGTCACCGCAGCAAGGTTCGCGCCTGGTTCCGCAAGCTCGACGAAGAACAGAATCGCGCGCAGGGAAAGCAGATCCTCGAACGCGAACTGCAGCGGCTCGCAATTCATTCCGTGACGCTTCCGGAGCTCATCAGCGAGTTCAACTTGCAGAGCGCCGACCAGCTTTATCTTGCGATCGGCGAGGGCGACATCAACGTCGCGCAGATCACCGGTGCGATTCAGCGTCGCGCCAAACCGCAAGA
>JAAYXG010000648.1 GCA_012516015.1 Lysobacteraceae bacterium
CGGGCTCTCGGCAACACCGTGTGCGGAGCGAATTCGGCGTCTGGAACGAAACGGCGTGATCACGGGTTACCACGCGCGCGTCTCGCCGCAGGCGCTCGGCAAGAATCTGCTCGTGTTCCTCGAGATCAAACTGTCCGCGAAGTCGGACGAAGTGTTCGAGAAAATCCGCAAGGAGCTGCAGGGTATGCCGGATGTCATGGAGTGTCATCTCGTCTCGGGCGACTTCGACTATCTCGTGAAGGCGCGGCTTGCAGAGATGAATGACTACCGTCGCCTGCTAGGCGACATCTTGCAGCGGTTGCCGGCGTCCGCGGAATCCCGAAGCTACGTGGTGATGGAAGAGATCAAGGAGACCTTCTATCTGCAAGTGTAGTACGAGCAAGAGCCACGCCTCTTGCTCGTACATCGGCGCCGAGACTCGATCCGCATAGACGAACGCGCGCGACTCGGCAATGGGGCACCTCATTAGATCGTTGGAGGCGCGACGAAGTGCGTTACCTGGCGCTCGCGGTCGACTACGACGGCACGGCAGCCGATCGCGACACACTCTCCGACGCGGCGGCGTCGGCAATCGAACGCGTGCGCATTTCGGGGCGGCGCACGCTGCTCGTGACGGGTCGCCGCTTCGAGGATCTCCGTCGAGCCTGCTCGAGGCTCGACCTGTTCGATCTGATCGTCGCCGAGAACGGCGCGACACTCTACGACCCTCAACTGCGGCAAGAGATCCTGCTCGCACCGCCCATCCCGCCGCAGTTCGCAGAACGGCTGCGCGAGCGCGGTGTGGCTCCCCTTGAGGTCGGGCGCGTGCTCGTTGCGACGCACGATCTTCATCGCGGCGCCGTGCTCGATGCGATCCATGATCTTGGCCTCGAGCTGCAGCTCACGTTCAACCGATCCGCGCTGATGGCCTTACCGCCGGGCGTGAACAAAGCAACGGGACTCGAGTTCGCATTGCGTCGGCTCGGCTTGTCGCGACACGAAGTCGTCGGCATCGGCGATGCGGAGAATGACCATTCGTTTCTGGCACGCTGCGAATGCAGCGTCGCGGTGGCCAATGCGATCGAGTCGATCAAACGCGCCGCCGATATCGTCACCGAAGGGAGCGACGGTGAGGGTGTCGCCGAGCTTGCAGAGGAGCTCATCGCGACGGATCTGCGACGCATGGAACGAAAGCTGACGCGGCATCTGGTGTTCGTCGGTCGGCGCACGGATGGCGAGGAGGTGTACATCGGACCTTACGGCTGCAACATCCTCATCGCAGGTCCATCCGGCAGCGGCAAGTCCACGCTCACCGCCGGATTGGTCGAACGGTTGATCGAGAAGTCCTACCAAGTCTGCCTCATCGATCCGGAAGGCGACTACAGCACACTGCAAGCCGTCATTTCGTTGGGGAATGAGCGGCGCGCGCCGACCGTGAACGAAGCACTGTCTATCATGGAGGATCCGGCGATCAACGTGAGCATCAACTTGCTTGGCCTGCCTTTGGAGGATCGGCCCTCCTTCTTCTCTCAGCTCATTCCGGGGCTGCATGCGCTGCGCGCGCGGACCGGTCGTCCTCATTGGATCGTGCTGGACGAAGCGCATCACATGCTGCCTCAGTCGTGGGGGCATTCGGGGTCCACCCTGCCGCGCAAACTCGGCGAGACCATTCTCGTCACGGTGCATCCCGATCACATCGCGCCGGCCGTGTTGGCGCCGATCGATGTCGTGTTCGCGATCGGTCACTCGCCTGATCGGACGCTGCGTGAATACGCGGGCGCGGCCAAGCACGTGCTCGAGTGGCCGGAGGGGCTTACGCATCAGCCAGGGAGCGTCGTGGCATGGTTCGTGACGGACGGTCAGGCACCCTTCTCGATGAGACCGGAGCCCGGGCGTGCGGAGCGCATTCGACACCATCGCAAATACGCGGAAGGCGACCTTCGTTATCACAGCTTTTACTTCCGCGGGCCCAACAACGCACACAACCTCAAGGCGCACAATCTTGCGATGTTCTGCCAGATCGGGGCCGGCATCGACGAGGCGACGTGGCTCTACCACTTGCGGCGTAACGACTATTCGCGCTGGATTCGCGACGCGATCAAGGACGGTTGGCTCGCCGAGCAAGTCGAAGGCGTGGAAAGCCGGCACGATTTGTCTCCGCAACAAACTCGCGATCTCGTCCGGGAGCTGATCCTTTCGCGCTATACGCTGCCCGAATGAGGCAGTGCACGCCCCGTATTCGAGCGATCGGTTTCACAGCAGCCAGTCGATCGGGAGCAGGGACAGAATCGCTACGATCGCACGACGGGCATACGTCGAGCCCGGCTCGGTTTCGTGGATGATCTCCTCGCCGTTACGCCGCTCGATCCATTCCAGTCCGCGTCCGTCTCGACGCAAACGGACCTCGTACGTGTAGCGCGGGATGTCCCGGATGAACAGGTCGCTCATCGCGCTCGCCAACTCGGGGCTTTCGATGACGAAGCCGATCTCCGTATTGAGGTTGGCGGAGCGTGGATCGAAGTTGAACGAGCCGATGAATACGCGCGCGCGATCGACGGCGAAAGATTTGGCATGAAGCGTCGATGCCGTGCTGCCCAGCGAGCCGCCGCTCGTCGTTACGGGGGTCGAAGAATTGCGCTTGAGCTCGTAGAGCCGCACGCCGCTCTCGAGCAGATCCTTGCGCCATTTGGCGTAGCCCGCGTGGACGGCGGCCACGTCGGTCGCTTCGAGGGAGTTCGTGAGAACCTTGACCGCGGCTCCGCCCTCCGCGACCGAAGTCAGAAATTCCATGCCCTGCACGTGCGGAACGACATAGGGCGAG
Organism: Lysobacteraceae bacterium; assembly: GCA_012516015.1. GTDB lineage: Bacteria > Pseudomonadota > Gammaproteobacteria > Steroidobacterales > Steroidobacteraceae > Steroidobacter. The sequence goes on from JAAYXG010000648.1 coordinate 2,801, forward strand.
ATGAGCAGCATCTCGCTGACAGGATCATCGAGTAGGCTTCGCACCTGTACCCACAGAAAATCATCGCTGTTCGCTTCGTCGAAGACCTTATTCGGATCGTCGCTGACGAGATGCGTCCTCGCCCAGTAGAGTCGCAAATCGCCTTCGAGCAGTCCCTGCACCGAGGGCTCTTTCATGATGGCCTCTACGTATGCTTGCGCAGTGGCCGCGCGCTCGATCCGCTCGCTCTCGTCGTGAAGCTCGGTGAGCGGCAGCGGCTCGACGCCTGCGAGCATCACGCTCGCCGGATACGAGGAAGGGCTCGCCCAATAGCGGTCGAAGTCTTGCGAAACGTCGTTCACGATGGGGCCGATCGCGAGCACATCGAGGTCGTACATCACCGCTTCTTGATTCGCGCCGAAGTACTCGTCGCCGACGTTCCGCCCGCCGATGATCGTGACCTGGTTGTCCACCGTGAAAGTCTTGTTGTGCATCCGTCGATTGATGCGCGAGAAGTCGAACACGTAGTCGAGCACTCGCCAGCGACGATGCTTGAACGGATTGAACAGGCGCACTTCGATCGAGGGGTGCGCATCCAAGCCGGCGAGCAGCGAATCGTGACCGGCGGTCCGGTTGTCGTCGAGCAGCAAACGAACGCGCACGCCCCGATCGGCGGCACGGTGCAATGCTTCATAGAGAAGCGTTCCGGAGAGATCGTCCTCCCAGATGTAGTACTGCACGTCGATCGAGCGCTCGGCGACATCGGCAAGCATCGCGCGCGCTGCGAACGCAGCGCGCCCGCTCGCGAGAGGAAGAATCCCCGACTCCCCCGGATGCTCGCGTACTAATGCCTGTGTCGCGAGCCCAAGGCGCGTGTCCGCAGTGTCGAGGAAACGCTCGGACTCGGTTCGATCTCCGAGGTCGGGTAGCCGAGCGCATGCGATGGACGTCGATGCCAGCGCGATGGCAAAGACGACGCGGACGAAGGCCGACACTGAGTAAGAGGCGATCGTGCTAGTCGGGGAAGCGCCGGCGCTTACCAGACATCATCGTCCGCCGGTGTGCCGCCCTCTCCTTCCCACCGGTTGATCGCGCGGACTTCCTTGCGATTGAACTTCAGGCGAACGCCGACGCCGCCGCCGTTCTCGGCGATGAATACGACACCACCCTCTTCCAGGGCGAGGCGGATGCGGCGCTGTTGATCTTCGGTCGGTCGACGGAATCGCGCCTCGAAGCATTCGATCGTCTGCGGATCCACGCCGGATGCTTCGGCCAGTTGTTCAGTGGTCCACTCGATCAAGGCGCGGCCCGCGCGGGATTGAGATGCGGTCAGAATGATGGGAGGAGCCACGGCGCGATCACCTCGAGACAAGC
>JAAYXG010000649.1 GCA_012516015.1 Lysobacteraceae bacterium
GCGACAGCAGCTCGAGACCGAGATAGACGGTCAGCAGATTGCCGGCCGATATCATCACCATGATGCCGAGCAACGCCACCAGACCAAGAACGAAGTACTCGCCTTTGAACAGTCCGCGTCGCTGCAGATACTCGCGGGAGTACATGAAGGCGACGGCCACCGTTCCGTAGGAGAACAGCTTCAACAGATCGCCCATCGGATCGGCGACGTACATGCCGTCGAACGCCGTGACGCGCTCGGTCACCCCGTAGCGAACGGTCATCCATGCACAGCCGGCGAGCGCAAGCAGCGAAAGCGCGTACGTCACCCAGCGCGTTCGATTGCTCAGGAACACGTCGACGAGCAGCACGACGCAGATTGCGCCGGCGAGGAACATCTCGGCGGCGGCTACGTGCATTCCGGAATTGGCGAGCATGGACTCCATCGGGGTCGCTTCAGAGTTTGGAAACGGTGATATGTTGAATCAGATTCTCGACGGTCGGCCGCATGACGTCGAGCAAGGGCGCCGGCCACACGCCGAGCAGCAGCACGGCGACCGCAAGCACGCCGAGCACGAAAAACTCTCGGCCATTGACATCCTTGAGCGCGGCGACCTGTTCATTCTCGACGGGCCCGAAGATGACGCGCTTCACGAGCCACAAAGTGTAGGCTGCGCTCAAGATGAGCGTGATCGCGGCCAAGAACGCGTACCAGAAGTCGGCTCGGAAGCTCGCCAGAATCACGAGGAATTCGCCGACGAAGCCCGAGGTCGCGGGCAGCCCCGTGTTCGCCATTGCAAAAAGCACCGCGAACGCGGCGAAGATCGGCATCGTGTTCACGACCCCGCCATACGCATTGATCTCGCGGCTGTGCACGCGGTCATAGAGCACGCCGACGCAGAAGAACAGTGCACCTGACACCAGGCCGTGCGAGATCATCTGCACCATCGCCCCGTCGATGCCCATGGCTGCGCCGCGCACGTCGCCGTTCACCCGCAGCAGCTCGAACGTGAGGAACGATCCGAGCGTCACGAAGCCCATGTGTGCGACCGACGAATAGGCAATGAGCTTCTTCATGTCGTGTTGAGCGATCGCGACATAGCCGATGTACACGATCGCGATGAGCGAGCAGGCAATCACGAGCCAATCCAATGTGGCGCTCGCATCCGGCGTGATCGGCAGCGAGAAGCGCAGAAAGCCGTATCCGCCCATCTTGAGCATGATCGCGGCAAGAATGACGGATCCTCCGGTCGGCGCCTCCACGTGTGCGTCCGGCAGCCACGTGTGCACCGGCCACATCGGCACCTTGACCGCGAACGCGAGGAGAAACGCGAGGAAGATGAAGATCTGCTCCGTGTGGCCGATCGGCAGACGCTGAAAGTCGGCGATCAGGTAGCTGCACTGCCCCGCATCGCAGCTCTGCCAATAGAGGTAGATGAGCGACACGAGCATGAGCACCGAGCCCAAGAACGTGTACAGGAAGAACTTTATCGTGGCGTACACGCGGCGCGGTCCGCCCCAGATCCCGATGATGATAAACATCGGAATCAGCATCGCCTCCCAGAATACGTAGAAGAGAAGCGCATCGAGTGCAGCGAACACGCCGATCATCAGGCCTTCCATGATCAGGAAGGCCGCGAGGTACTGCGCCACGCGCTTCGAGACGGAGTTCCAGGCGGCCACCACCACCGGCACGGTGATGAAGGCGGTCAGCACGATCAGCGGCACCGCGATGCCATCGACGCCGAGGTGGTAGTCGGCGCTGAACATCGGGATCCAGGGCAGCTTCTGCTGGAACTGGAAGGCCGCGGTGCTGCCGTCGAAGCCGGCATAAAGCACCAGCGACAGCACGAACACCACCACCGCGGTGGCCAGCGCCACCCAGCGTGCGGCGGCGACGCGCCGCTCGCCGAGCAGCAGCGCCACGACGCCGCCGGCAATGGGCAGCCAGATGAGCAGTGAGAGCAGCGATGAGTTCAGCATGTTGCGGGCCTAGCGTGCCGACACCAGGTACCAGCCGAGCAGCAGTGCCAGACCGATCACCATCCAGAAGGCATATGTGTAGAGGAATCCGGTCTGCACGCGGCGCACGATGCCGGCCACCCATTTCACGGTGTAGGCCGAGCCGTTGACCAGCGCGCCATCGATGATCCACCGGTCACCGCCCTTCCACAGC
>JAAYXG010000650.1 GCA_012516015.1 Lysobacteraceae bacterium
CGAATCTGGACGCTCGGCAACAAGATGCGCTTCACGAGCACGGGCGATCTCAACGGCTCGACCGTGTACACGTACAACCCGAGCTCCACCATGTACACGAGCCGCGTCTACGAAGTATCGGTGCGCGTGAAAGTGTGCGACCCGAGCGTCGGCGTCGAGAGAAACTGCAAACAGTATCCGAACGGCAACTGGAAGCCGGAAGGATTGATTCAGAAGTACTCGAATCGCATTCGCTACAGTGTCTTCGGCTACTTGAACGACAGCGACATGCTCCGCGACGGCGGCGTGCTGCGCGCGCGGCAGAAGTTCGTTGGCGAAACGCTCATCGATCCGGACACCGGAGAGCAGCCGAACCCGAACATGGAGTGGGATCCCCACACCGGCGTTCTCTATCGGAATCCCGACTCGGCGGATGCGGCGGCGACCGGCGCGAACATTCAAGACAGCGGCGTCATCAACTACATCAACAAGTTCGGTCAGATGACGAGCTGGAATCACAAGAGCCACGATCCGGTCAGCGAGCTCTATTACACCGCGATTCGCTATCTGAAGAAGCAAGGCAACGTTCCCGAGTATTCCGCATTGAGCGGCAATACGACGAATAGATACAACTTGGCCGACGGCTTCCCCGTCATCACGGACTGGGACGATCCGATTCAGTACTGGTGCCAGAACAACGCCATTCTTGGCATCGGCGATGCCAATACGCACCGCGACAAGAATTTGCCGGGCTCCACGGCAACTGCGGACGAGCCGACGAGGCCTTCGCTCGTCAGCAGCGACGATACGGTCAACGTCGTGACGGCGACGAACAAGGTCGCGCAGCTCGAAGGCATCACGATCAACACAAACCAATTCACCGGCCGTCAGAACTCCGCGTTCATCGCCGGCCTCGCTTACGACTCGCACACCAAAGATCTGCGTCCGGGCGAGGACGATTTCGAAGGCGACCAGACGGTCTCGACGCACTGGGTCGACGTGCGCGAGGCGCAGGTCCTCGAACCTCGGCACCGAAATCAGTATTGGCTCGCGGCGAAGTACGGCGGCTTCATGGTGCCGGAGAACTATGACCCGTACGGAAATACGACGCCGCTCGGCGACGAGCTGTGGAACAGCGGCGAGACCCTGTCGACGGGCGACCCGCGTCCGGAGAATTTCTATGTCGCGAGCGAAGCGGACAAGATGGTCGAAAGCTTGACGAGCGCGTTCGCGAAGATCGTCGCCGAGAGCGCCGGCTCGGCAAGCTCTCTCGCCGCGAATTCGACGAGGCTGGAGACGACGACGATGACGTTCCAGGCGCAGTTCTTCAACGGCTCCTGGCGCGGCGATTTGAAGGCATACAACGTGCTCTCGAACGGCACGCTCTCTGGTACGCCCGCGTGGACGGCCGGAACCGAGCTCGCGAAAGCGACGTGGTCGAACCGCAACATCTACGTCAACGTACCGACTGCGACACCTGCCCATAAGCTCTTCACGTGGGCCAACTTGAACGGCACACAGCGAGGCCTGCTAGGCTCTTCCGACGTCGTCGACTACTTGCGCGGAGATCGGAGCAAGGAGGAGTCGCGTGCGGGCGGCAC
>JAAYXG010000651.1 GCA_012516015.1 Lysobacteraceae bacterium
AGCGCGTCGATGTCGTCGTCGACCTTCGGCCGATCCGTCTGTTCGACTGCGCTCAAGAGCTGCGCGGCCGCCTCGTAGTCCACGGGGCGACGATTGTCCGGATCGACGAGCGTGAGCGCGCTGCGCTCCGTGCCCTGGTAGATGTCGGGCACGCCCGGCACGGTCAGCTTCAACGCCGTCTGAACGAGCGAGTTGATGCCGCCGAAGAACGCGATCGTCTCCTCGAAGGACGCGAAGTCGTGCAGAAAGGCGTTGCGCTCCGGATTATCGAGTAGCTGCGCGACGAAGTCGCACAGCGCCTTTTCGTATTCCTCATTGGGATTGAGCCATGAAGTGGAGCGCTTCGCTTCGCGCGAAGCCTTGATGACATAGGCTTGCATTCGCTCGATGAGCCGCGCGCTGTCTTGCGTCGGCGTCCAAATCCCCGTGAGCGCCTGATAGATGAGGTACTCGTCGTCGCGATTGGGTGCGCTCAAGCGATCGACTTGGCGTCGCTTGCTGCGATTCAGCTTCGTCCATCTCGACAAATGCAACGCCCAGAGCTCCGGCAGCTCGCTGATCACGGCGATCCGCGCGCGGGCGTCTTCGCTGCGCTTCGTGTCGTGCGTGGATGTGGCGAGCATCGCATGGGGCCACGACTTCGCTCGCTCCAGGTTCGCCTGATGCAGGGCGGTCGAAGTCACGCCGAAGCGGCGCAATTCGTTGCCGACTTCGTTCAAGCAAATGAGCCGGTTGTAGCGATAGAATGCGGTATCCTCGACACCCTTCGCGGTCACGGGCGAGGTCACCTGTTGGAACTTCATCGCGAACTCGAGCATCGCTCGCCGCTGCGACTCGGGCTTTCCGTGTCCGGCATCGCCGAGCAGCACGCCGCACAAGAAGTCGAATACGCTCGGCTCGGTGATGCTGCGCTTGCGCGCGATATTGACCGCCCAATTGACGATGTACCGATCGTCCTCTCGCACGCCCTCATGAGAGATATAGGTGCGGTAGACAGGAAAGCAGGCGATCACCTCCACGATCGCATCCCGGAGCGCCGCTCGCGTGAAGTCGGACGTATGTCGATCGAGCTGCGCGATGCGATCGAGCTGAGTCGCGAGCACCTCCACCTCCGCTGCGAGCGATGCGCTCATGACGAGCTTCTTGCTGCGGTAGGCGATCTCCTCGAACCCCTGTGTGTTCCCGGTGAACTGGCGATAGCGGCGCGTGACTCGGCGCTCTTCCTCGCCGCACACTAGCCAATTCGTGACGAGCGCCGTGAAGTCGTATCCCGTCGTACCGTGCACGAGCCACGTCTCCGGGAGATTCTCGTGCCCGGCCAGGATCTTCTCCGTCACGACGTATAAGGGCTTCTCCTCGCCGCCTGCCGCAAATCGCTGCTGCAAACGTTCGAAGTAAGCCTTCGGATCGTACAAGCCGTCCGAATGATCGATTCTCAAGCCATCGATCTTGCCTTGCTCGATCAGCTCGAAGATGAATGCGTGGGTGCTCTCGAACACCGCCTGCTCGTTCATGCGCAGCGCCGCGAGATCGTTGACGTCGAAGAAGCGCCGATAGTTGATCTCATCGACGGCGACGCGCCAGTATGCGAGCCGGTACGCCTGCGCTTCCAGCAGCGAATCGAGCGCATCGAAGCTCTCCGGCTGGCCGACCGTACCGTTCAGCCGCGCGACGGTCTCCTGAACGTACTCCGCGATCGGCGCGCTGCGTTCGATCAGGCGGGCGAGCCGTCGCTTGTGCGCTTCCTTATCGCGATAGCGGATCGTCACCGCCTCCTCGCTCGTCTCGTGGCGCGCCGGCAAGTGACCGAACGCGGTCATCAGGCTTTCGAAGTCGCCGCGGTCCGGAGCATCGACGGCCAACCGCTCGTCGAGCATGGCCGCGAACGGCGCGAAAATTCGCGGATACTCTCGCGGGTCGATCGGGAAAAGGTGCTCGTAGTAGCGCACGGCGAAGCTGCCGTTCGCCGCATCGAGCTCGAGTCGAAGCTCGCCCTTCTCGAGGACGCTTCCGTAGGGCTCGCCGAGAATCGGGACGAGAATGCGATCGCGCATCGACGGTCTAAGCGGGCGCCAATCCACGTCGAAATAGGCCGAGTAGCGGCCCGCCGGCCCGTTCTCGAGCACATCCAACCACCAAACATTGTCATCGCCCATGACGCCGAGATGGTTCGGAACGATGTCGACGATGAGCCCCATCCCGTGCGCGTGCAGCGCATCTACGAAGGCGTCGAAAGTCGCGCGCGTGCCGAGCTCCGGATTGAGCTGCGTGTGGTCCGTCACATCGTAGCCGTGCATGCTCCCGGGTCTCGCTTTCAGAATCGGTGAGGCATAGACGTGGCTAACGCCGAGCCGCGCAAGATAGGGCACGATGCGAGCCGCATGCTCGAACGTGAACTCACGGTTGAGCTGTAGACGGTACGTCGCTCGCGGAATGCTGCGCCTCACGCCCGCCTCTCCGGGGCAAAGACCCTGACTTCCCACGCTCGCAGCTCGGTCGCATTCGATCCCGCAGCGGTCGAGAACACGAGCGAACCGCCCTCGACCGCCGGAGCGCTCGCCGCTTCACTCGACATATTCGCGATCAACCTGAGCGCATCGCCTGCGCGCGTGGGCCAAGTAATGCTCAACACATGATCTGAGACCTCATAGTAGGCACTTCCCTTCACCAGCTTCGGGATGACCGGAAAGATCGCGCGCCGACGCGCTTCCAAAAGCCGCGTCGCAAGATCGAGCCACTTCCGGTGTTCGGGCTCTTCACGCTCCGACCAGCGCAACGTACTCCGCTCGAACGTCGAGCGAGCGTTCGGATCCGGGATGCGCTCGCGCAGCGTCTCGTCCGAGAAGGATGCGAACGAAGCGAACTCGCTTCGGCGGCCGTCGCGCACTGCCTTCGCGAGATCACCGGTGTAGTCGCAGAAATAGAGAAAGGGCTGCGGCGCCGCATACTCGTCGCCCATGAAAAGCATCGGCAGTTGCGGGGCCAACATGAGAATCGCGTAAGCCGCCGCGAGCGGCTCCGGACGAGTCAACGTCGCCAAACGTTCGCCGAGCGCGCGGTTGCCGATCTGATCGTGGTTCTGCACGAAGTTGACGAACGCGGACGCAGGCAGGTGCTTACTCGGCTCGCCGCGCTTCTCGCCGCTCACCGTGGAACGTTCGCCTTGATAAATGAACCCTTCGGCCAGACTCCGCCCCAGCTTGGCGAGCGGCTCCTCCGCATAGTCGGCGTAGTAACCCTCGACCTCGCCGGTGAGGATCACGTGCATCGCATGATGAAAGTCGTCGTTCCACTGCGATACGCGAGGCCGCCGCAGCCGTTTGGCTTCGTTGCGGTGATTCTCGAGCACGATGTGGATCTGACGTTCGCGGCCAGGACCGTCTTGCACCGCATCGATCAGCTCGTCGATGACATGACGTGGACCGTCGTCCTGAATGGCATGGATCGCGTCGATGCGCAATCCGTCGAAGCGATACTCGTAGAGCCAATACAGCGCATTCTGGATGAAGAACTGCCTTACGGTCGGATTGCGGACATCGATGGCATCGCCCCAAGGCGTGCAGTATTTCGAGGTGAAGAACTCGCGAGCGTAGCGACCGAGATAATTCCCTTCGGGTCCGAAATGGTTGTAAACCACATCGAGCAGGACCGATAAACCGAGCTCGTGCGCGCGCTGCACTAGCCGCTTCAGATCGTCGGGCGTCCCATAGGCCGGATGCGGTGCGTAAACGAGCACGCCGTCATAGCCCCAACCCCTCGTTCCGGGGAATGTGGCGAGCGGCAACAACTCGAGCGCCGTGATCCCGAGCTTCACCAGATCCGGCAACCGCTCGACAAGCGCTGCATACGTGCCTTGTTGAGTGAATGTGCCGACGTGCAGCTCGTAGATCACGAGCTCGTGCCAGGGATGTCCCTCCCATCCATCATCGTGCCACTGAAACTGCAATGGATCCATGAGCAAGCTCGGGCCGTCCACGCCATCCGGATTGAAGCGCGACGCCGGATCGGGCACGTCGATCTCATCGTCGATGCGATAACGATAGCGCGCGCCCGGCGGCAAGTCGGACACGAGCGTCTCGTACCAGCCGCGCCCCTTCGGGCGCATCGGCCGTTGCTCGCTCGCGCCGGCAACGATCGTCTCCAACACGACGCTTTTCGCGCTCGGGGCCCACAGCGCGAACCGACCCTGTCCCTGCCCGTCCAGCTCGGCGCCGAACGGCATGCGATGCATCCGTCTCACAGCTCGTCCTCCTCCGGCAGCGGGTACTCGAACAGGGCGAGCGCGCGGCCTTGCACGACATAGGTATCGCCCGGTCGCAGCACGCGGTGCGGCACGTCGAAGTCCGCCGGATCCGCCGTA
>JAAYXG010000652.1 GCA_012516015.1 Lysobacteraceae bacterium
GACCGGATCGGTGATGAGCTTGCCGATCAAGAAGGGCCAAATCTGACGATACCTGAGGAGCTGCGTCCACGGCAGACGCAAGACTTCCTGCGCCGGAGGCTGCCCTGCTTGGATGTATTGCAGCTCATCGCGCGACAGTCGCGGGTGATCCTCCGGTGCGAAGAACGATCGCTGCCAGAAGACCAGCCACACGAGTCCGATCGCGCCGATCGCAACGAACGCGGCCTGCCAGCCGAACGTAGTTGCGAGCCACACCGTCACGAACGAGAGGATCACGCCGACGTTCGTGCCCGAATTGAACAAGCCCGTGGCGAAGGCGCGCTCCTTCTGCGGGAACCACATCGCGACGGCCTTGATCGAAGCTGGGAAGTTCGCCGCTTCGGCGACGCCGAGGAAGAAGCGCACGAGCACGAACCCGAGGACGGTGCCGACGAGGCCGTGCGCCGCCGCCATCAGCGACCACAGTATCAGCGCGGCGGCCAGGCTTTTCTTCACGCCCCATCGATCGATCACTCGCCCGGTGATCGATGGGAATGCGGCATAGGCAACCGTGAACGCGAAGGTGATCCACCCGTAGTCGACGTCGCTCCAACCGAGATCGGCCTGCAACGTCGTCTTTAGAACGGACAGCGCGTTGCGGTCGATGTAGTTGATGGTCGTCGCGAAAAAGAGCAGCCCGCAGACGACCCAGCGATAGCGTCCGATCGTCGAAGACGACGCGGCGGCAGCAGTGGATGTCATAGTCTCACCCGTGTTTAACGTTGTTATGAGCTCGCCGCAGCGAGCGGTGTAGCGCGTCGCTCAATTCGCCCCCGGGCCGCGCTGTCCCACCTTAGCAGCTTTGTGCCGGCTCGCGCGGGCTGTCGCGGAGCGCAATCGTGGTCGGCCTTGCCGTCGGCTGCTGACGGTGCCGAGGCCACTGAGCTCCTCATTCCTTGTGGCCAGACCAGTTCAGAGTACCGCGTCGACCCCCGCCCTTGCAACAACGCTAGGTGATTGGATGTGATCGATTTTTCTCGATCCTGTAGCCATTTTGCGCCATCGCACGACTTCTGACCTTGTTGACAGCTCATCTGCGATCACATCAGAATCATTTGGTCAGACCAAAAATAACATGCCGCCCGCGGGCGGCTATCAGGGGGCTTCCATGTCGAAGGGAACCGCTTCGCCCACGTCGCGCATCGCGGCCAACCCTCTTTCGCCGCACCTCGTCCTTCTTCTCTTCCCATCGCCAGGCCTTGCGTGCGCGGCGCTGATTCCGAATGCGGCTCATTCATGCCCGGCTGGCTGAGCAAGCGCTTGTCCATCTGCAATTGTCTTGGAGACACGATCATGAGAACTAGGCGACTCGTTTCGATCGGCAGCATGGGGCTGCTCGGCGTATGCGTCGGGGCCGGCGCATATGCGCAGAACTCACAAGAGGGGGATGCCCCGCTCGAAGAGGTGATCGTCACCGGCTTCAGAGGCAGCCTCGAGCTCGCCTTGGAGGCAAAACGCGAGTCGGTCAACTTCACCGACTCGATCTCTGCAGAGGACGTCGGCAAGCTGCCGGACAACAACCTCGCGGAAGCGCTGCAGCGAGTGCCTGGCGTGCAGATCTCGCGCACGAACGGCGAGGGACAGCAGCTCTCGTTGCGCGGCATGGGCCCGAGCTTCACGCGCGTGCTGCTCGACGGCATGCCGATCTCGGCGGCCTCCGAGGGCAGCGTCGACCAACAAGCCCGCAACCGCGAGTTCGATTTCGATCTGCTGCCCTCCGAAATTTTCAGCAAGCTGGAAGTCTCCAAGACGCCTCAAGCGAGC
>JAAYXG010000653.1 GCA_012516015.1 Lysobacteraceae bacterium
CCATGACGCAGGATCGGAGTTTTTTGCATGGGCATTCGTAATCCCCACTCTTGGATGTGGGCGGAGGCTTGCGAATTGCTGGAGCAGGCCCAACGCCTGCAACGGCAGTTCTTCAGGTTCGGGCACGCCGTCGAGGCTCAACCGCGCTGGGAACCGCCTGTGGATATCGTGGCTTATGGGTCGGAGATCCAGGTTACGGTCGCACTCCCCGGCGTTGCGCCCGAGCACGTCCACGTGCGCGTCTATGAGGACTCGATCAGCGTCGTCGCCATCAGACCGCTCCCGATGAACCGTCACACGACCGCGGTGCATCGCTTGGAGATTCCGTATGGACGCTTCGAACGGCGGATCGCATTGCCCGCCGCGCGCTACGAACTCATGGACCAGGCCTGCGTCAACGGCTGCTTGGTCCTGCGACTCGCAACCCATTGAACAGAAGGCATATGAACGATCATCCGAAACCGCCGAACGATGAAGCAGCGACTCCGAAGATCTCGGATGACATGCTCCTCATCGTGCCGGTCCGAAACCTCGTGCTGTTTCCAGGCACGGTGCTTCCCGTCGCCATCAATCGCGAACGGTCGCTCGCAGCCGCCCAAGAGGCAGTGCGCAACGAACGCAAAGTCGGCTTTCTGCTTCAGCACGAGCCCGAAACGCAGAACCCGACGCCCACCGATCTCTACAAGATCGGTACGGTCGCGAACATCGTTCGCTACGTGACGGGACAGGACGGAACACATCACCTCGTCGTCCAAGGCGAGCAGCGCTTCCGTGTGCTCGACTTCCAGGACGGCCTGCCCTTCATGCTAGCGCGCGTCGAGCACTTGCCCGACCCGAGCACGAACCCTCCCGAAGTCGAAGCGCGCGCGCTCAATCTGAAGCGGCTGTCGGCGGAAGCGATCTCGCTGCTCCCGCAAGCACCCGCGGAGCTCGCGAACGCGATCCAGGCCGTCGAGTCCCCCTCCACATTGGCGGATCTCGTCGCGAGCTTCATGGACATCAAAGCGGCCGAAAAGCAGGAGCTGCTCGAGACCATCGATCTCAAGGAGCGCCTCGACCGCGTGACGGAATTGCTCACGAAGCGCATCGAAGTCTTGCGGCTGCAGCGGCAGATCGAAGAACAAACGCGCGAAGCGATCGACGAGCGCCACAAGGAAGCGTTGCTGCGCGAGCAGTTGCGCCAGATCCGCAAGCAGCTCGGCGAGGAAGAGGAGTCCGCCGAAGAGATACAGGAGCTGCGCGAGGCCATCGCCAAAGCGGGCATGCCGGAAGAGGCGCTGGAGCAGGCGAACAAGGAGCTCAAGCGCATGGAGCGCATGCAAGATGCGAGCGCCGAGTATTCGATGCTCCGCACCTGGATCGATTGGATGATCCAGCTTCCGTGGTCGAAGGTCGACGAGGAGTCGATCGACATCGAGCACGCGCGCAAGGTGCTCGATGAAGATCATTATGGCCTCGACAAGATCAAGCGGCGCATCGTCGAGTATCTCGCGGTGCGCAAGCTCAATCCGGAAGGTCGCAGCCCGATCCTGTGCTTTGTCGGTCCGCCGGGCGTCGGTAAGACCTCGCTCGGTCAGAGCATCGCGCGGGCGCTCGGCATCAAGTTCGCAAGAGTGAGCTTGGGCGGCGTCCACGACGAGGCGGAGATCCGCGGCCACCGTCGCACGTACATCGGCGCGCTGCCGGGCAACATCATCCAGGCGATCAGAAAGGCCGGCACGCGCAATCCCGTGCTGATGCTCGATGAGATCGACAAGCTCGGCGCCGGCGGCTTCCACGGTGATCCGGCCGCGGCGTTCCTGGAGGTGCTCGATCCGGAGCAGAACGGCACGTTCCGCGACAACTACCTGGCCGTGCCGTTCGACCTGAGCCGGATGTTCTTCATCGCCACCGCCAACGTGCTCGACTCCATCCCCGGGCCGCTGCGCGACCGCATGGAGATCATCGAGCTGGCCG
>JAAYXG010000072.1 GCA_012516015.1 Lysobacteraceae bacterium
CCGAACGTTTCCAACGCACGGAGAATGGAGCTCGCGCTTCCCGGAACGACGCGCGGAGTGTCGAGGTCTTCTATGCGAACGGACCAGGTGCCCTGTGCGGCACGTGCATCGACATAGCTCGCAACTGCAGCGACGAGCGATCCGAAGTGCAGGGCGCCGGTGGGGGAGGGAGCGAAACGGCCGCGATAGGTCTTAGAGGCGAGCTGGGCTCCGCGCGCCGAGGTCTGCCCAGAAGAGACGCTGGCCATAGGCGCGCGTGCCCGCTACGACGCGAAAGCGCTCAGAAGTCGCAGTCGGAAGGAGCAGTTGATTCGCTCATGCTCCCAATACCGAGAGCACGGTTCAAAGCCCGCTAGCGGTACCGATCGTCGCGGTCGCCGTATTGCTTCTCGCGGCGCTCGCGTCGCTCTTGCGCCTCGAGGCAGAGCGTCGCCACCGGACGGGCTTCCAGCCGCTTGATCCCGATTTCCTCGCCGGTTTCGACGCAATAGCCATACGTACCGTCGTCGATGCGCTTGAGCGCCTCGTCGATCTTCCGAATGAGCTTGCGTTCGCGATCCCGGGTGCGAAGCTCGAGGCTGAACTCGGACTCCTGGGTGGCCCGATCGTTCGGATCCGGGAAATTGGCGGCCTCATCTTGCATGTGGAGCACCGTTCGATCCACCTCCTGCATTAGATCCCGTTTCCAGTTCATCAGGATCTGGCGGAAGTGTTCGAGCTGCTCCTTGCTCATGTACTGCTCGCCCCGGCGCGGAATGTAGGGCTTTACGTTCCGCGGGCCCGACAGCAGGTTCGCGCTCGGCGCGTCTTGCTCGAGGTCGTCGGCATCGTTGCCGGCGTCTGAATCTAAAGTAATCGGCATTACAGGTTTAGCAGCGATGATCGCCTTGGCCGGCGGGTGAGGCGCCGGCTTCGGTGTCGGTTTGGCCTTGACGGCGGGTGCGCTCGCCGAAGCGGCGACCTTGGTCGGCTTTGCGGCTGAAGCGGCTTTCGCCGTCGCTTTGGATGTGGATTTGACCGCGCGGGAACGTGCGGTAGAGACGGATTTGCTTCGCGCAGCTGACTTCTTCGCGGCAGCCGCCTTCTTAGCAGGTTCCTTCTTCGCGCCAGTCTTCTTGGCCTTCGTCGCTTTCGCAGACGGTTTCTTTGCGGCCATCGAGAGTGCCTCCGCGCCCGGCCGAAATCGGCTTTTTGGGCAGGTCATTACACACGAGGGCCGCGATTATACAGACGGCGCACCCCTCGTACAGCCGGGGGGAAACCCGCCGCATAAAAGGCAAAAACGGAGTGATTTTTCTGTCATGGCACGCGTGTCACGGGGGTTTCGTTCACATACACTAGCGCGCGCACTCGAGCCCGCGCGGGCGCGGTCTCGGGACGAGCGATGTTCCGGGACCGAGTAGAATTCCGAACCCACAGGGACGTCGGCGGTCCGCATGCGCAGAGCATGTTGCGGGCGGGCCCATAAAGAGGATCGAGGCTGTCGGTCGGGTGCGACCGAGAACGGCGACTCGAGCGACATTTCAATCAACGGCGTGACGGCCATTCGGCGTCAGGAGCGCGATGCGACTCAACAAGATCAAATTGGCCGGGTTCAAATCCTTCGTGGACCCGACCTCAGTGAACTTTCCGAGCAACTTGATCGGCGTCGTCGGGCCGAACGGATGCGGCAAGTCGAACATCATCGACGCCGTCCGTTGGGTCATGGGCGAGATCTCGGCAAAGCACCTGCGCGGCGACTCCATGGCCGACGTCGTCTTCAACGGGTCGAGCTCCCGTAAGCCGGTCGGTACGGCGTCCGTCGAGCTCGTGTTCGACAATTCCGACGGACAGCTTCAGGGCCAGTACGCGGGATTCTCGGAAGTTTCGCTCAAGCGCGTCGTCTCGCGCGACGGTACCTCGGCATACTTTCTGAATGGCACCCGTTGTCGGCGCAAGGACATCACGCAGCTCTTCCTCGGTACGGGTCTCGGCTCGCGCAGCTACGCGATCATCGAGCAAGGCATGATCTCGCGCGTCATCGAGGCGCGCCCCGAAGAATTGCGCGGCTTCATCGAAGAGGCCGCCGGCATTTCGAAGTACAAAGAGCGCCGGCGCGAAACCGAGAATCGCATCGCGCACACGAAGGAAAACCTCGAGCGCTTGAACGACGTGCGCGAAGATGTCGACAAGCAACTGCGCCATCTACAGCGGCAGGCCGCGACGGCGCGGCGCTATCAAGCGTTGAAGCAAGATGAGCGTAAGCTCAATGCCGAGCTCATCGCGCTCCGTCTGCGCGCGATCGAGATCGATTCGCAATCGAAGGAGGGCATTCTTCGCGAGCGCGATACTGCGTTGCAGGCGGCGATCGCGGAGCTTCGTTCGATCGAAGCGGCGATCGAAACCGCCCGCGAGGATTTCACGGAGAAGTCCGAAGCGCTGAATGCGGTTCAGGGTCGCTACTATCAGATCGGTGCGGAGATCTCGCGCACCGAGCAGTCGATTCAACACGCCCGAGAGCTCCGCCAAAGGCAGCGGCAAGACCTCGAACAAGCCGAGAGCGGCGCGGCCGAAGCGGCTTCGCATCTGACCCGCGATGAAGCACAGATCGACGAGCTGCGGCGCGAGCTGGAAGAGCTCGAGCCGGGGTTGATCGCGGCGCGCGAGCGCGAGCGCGAATCGGCGGCGGCGCTTGCCGCCGCCGAGGAAGCGATGCAGGAGTGGCAAGAGCGCTGGGAGGAGTTCAACCGCGACTCGCGGGCGGCGAGCGAGAAGACGCAGGTCGAGCGCGCTCGCATAGAGCAACTCGAACATCGGCTCGCGCGGCTCGCCTCGCAGCGCGAGCGGCTCGCAGCCGAGCTCGGCGAGCTCAATGCCGTCGATACGAGCGAGCGTATCGCGACGTTGGAGAACGAGGAACGCGAAGCGCGCGAACGAAGCGAGCAGAGCGCGATCGCACTGCGCGAGCGCACGGAACAGTTGCAGCAGCTTCGCGAGCGTGACCGCGAGCTCGTCGCCGCGGTCGACCGCGGCAGACAAGAGCTACAAGCGGCGCAAGGCAAGCTGATGTCGTTGCAAGCGCTGCAACAGGCAGCGCTGGGCCTCGCGCAAGGCAAGGTCGGCGAATGGTTGGCCGAGAACGCGCTCAGCGAGCGTCCGCGTCTCGCACAACAGCTCACTGTAGAGCCAGGCTGGGAACGTGCGGTGGAAACCGTGCTCGGCTCCTATCTCGAAGCCGTCTCTGTGGAGGCAATCGATGCGATCGCAGCTCGACTCGAAACGCTGCATGTCGGCTCGGTGACGTTCTTCGCCGAAGGCCAGGGCAGCGGATCCGTCGATTCGACGCGGCTGCTCGCGCACGTGCAGGGTCCTGCGGCGATCTCGGCGATGCTGACGGGCATCATTGCCGTCGACACGCTGAGCGAGGCGCTCGAGCGCCGTCATACGTTGGCGGACGGCGAATCGGTGATTACGCGCGACGGCGTCTGGATCGGGCGCGATTGGCTCCGCGTGAGCCGCGATGAGGACGTGCATGCGGGCGTGATCGAGCGCGAGAAGGAGATGCGCGAGTTGCGCGAGTCCGTCAGAGCGGCAGAGGAGCGGCTCGCGGCCGTGCAGGCCGAGCTCGCCGCGACACGCGAAAGTCTCACCGAGCAGGAGCAGCGTCGGGACGAGCTGCAAGCGGAGGTCAACGGGCTTCATCGCACGTACAGTGAGCTCAGCGCGCAGATCAGTGCGCTCCGGACGAAGGCGGAGCAGACGGCCGAACGCGTGCGCCGTATCGAGGAGGAAATCTCGGACATCGATCGCGATCACGAGGACATCGCAGGTACCGTCGCGGAGGCGCGCGCGCGTCTGCAAGAAGGTATGGATGCGATGGAGGAGTTCGAGCTTGCACGGGTCGAGCTGGAGCGGCGCCGCGACGAGCTGCGGCTAGCGCTTTCGCACAAGCGTTCGCAGGCGCAGCTCGACCGCGATGGGGCGCAGGAAGTCGCGATTCGCGTCGAGTCGAAGCGCTCCGCTCTGAGCTCGATCTCGGCGGGGCTCGAGCGTCTGCGCCAACAATTGACGCAGTTGCAGTCGCGTGCGGAGGAGCTCACGCGGCAGCTCGCCGAAGGCGAGGCACCGCTAGAGGCGCTCGGAGAAACGCTCGAAGCCGCTCTTCAGCAGCGCGTGCACGTGGAACAGGAGTTGGGACAAGCTCGCGAAGCGCTCGAAGGGGCCGAGGCGCGGATGCGTTCGTTGGATCAGAGCCGAGTCGACGCGGAGACCTCCGTCGAGGAAGCGCGTGCGGCCCTCGAAGACGTGCGCATGGCGGCGCAGGAGCTCAAAGTGCGCCGCGAGACGCTGCTCGAGCAGTTCAAGGCGACGCAGTTCGATCTCGAGTCGATCTACCAGGAGATGGTGCCCGACGCCGAGATCGCCTCGTGGGAGCAAACATTGGTCGAGCTGACCCAGAAGATTGAGCGGTTGGGTCAGGTGAACCTCGCTGCGATCGACGAGTTCAAGGAGCAATCGGAGCGCAAGGAGTATCTCGATCGGCAATTCAAGGATCTGACGGAGGCGCTCGAAACCCTGGAGAGCGCGATTCGCAAGATCGATCGCGAAACGCGCTCGCGCTTCCAAGATACGTTCGATCGCGTCAACGCGGGCTTGAAGGAGCGTTTCCCGCGCCTATTCGGCGGCGGACAAGCGTATCTCGAGCTGGCAGGGGACGATATCCTCAACGCCGGCGTTTCGATCATGGCTCGTCCTCCCGGGAAGCGGAACTCGACGATCAATCAGCTCTCCGGCGGCGAGAAGGCTCTCACGGCGGTCGCGCTCGTGTTCTCGATCTTCGAGTTGAATCCCGCCCCGTTCTGTCTGCTGGATGAGGTGGACGCCCCGCTCGACGACAACAACGTCGGACGCTTCTGCGAGACGGTGAAGGAGATGTCGAGCCGCGTGTAGTTCATCTTCATCACTCACAACAAGACCACGATGGAGCTCGCTTCGCAGTTGATCGGTGTCACGATGCACGAGCCGGGCGTGTCGCGGCTCGTCGCCGTGGATGTCGACGAGGCAGTGCGCATGGCCGCGATGTAGAGCGGCACGGGCTTTGAACATGTGTACCTGGGCGAGTGACGGGAAACTGATCATCGGAGCGAACGAGCTCCGTAGGCGTTCCCTGGATCGAAACCTCAGTCCTGCTTCTTGGGTTTCGTATGCCTGAGCTACGTTGGATTTTGATCGGTTTCGCGATCGTGTTGCTCGCCGCCATTTACTTGTGGGGCCGAGGCAGCAGCACGCGTATCGAACGGCGGGAACCGGTGCTGCAAAGAGGCGACGCCGACCCAGGGCTTGGCGAGCCAAGCGATGTCGACGTTGACGATGCAGCTCCGGGCGAGGACGAGGCCGCACGGCCACCGACGTCTGCTCGAGACGAAGAGGTTGCCGTGACGAACCGTCCGGTCGCCGCCAATACCGGCAGCTATCCGCGCACGATCGTTCGCGAGTCGGAGGAGCTTGCCGAAGCGTTGGGCTCCGGTGCGTACGACAGTTGGCGAGGCCGCGTCGAGCCCACCTTTTCCGATGTGTCCGCGACAACGGAATTGCCGCCGGAGCCGGAAGCGACGTCCCCAGCGAGGCCGACAGAGGCTGCGCCCACGGTCTCCACGACCGC
>JAAYXG010000654.1 GCA_012516015.1 Lysobacteraceae bacterium
GAAGTAGAGCCACGCGAGATTGTTGAGCCAGGCAGCGTGCTTCGGGTGTTTGTCGACCAGTATTTCGTACTGAGCAATGGCCTTCTGTCGATTGCCCAATCGGGTGTAGGCATCTGCGAGAACGCTGCGCACACTCAGGTCGCCCGGATTTTGCTCCAACCATTTCTCGAGGTATTCAGTCGGGTTAGGAAGATCGCTTGCAAGCCGAGCCTGATAGGCATTGACCGCGATCAGCGCGGTTAGCTCCCTTGCGGCTGCAGCATCGTAGGCCGAAGCCGCGGCGCGGAACTCTCTCAGAGAAGCGTGAATCTGGCCCTCCAGCGCGAAGACGGCCGCATCATCAGGGCGCTCGGCCTTTAGAGCTTCTACCCTCCGCAGTGCCGCATCGCGCTCGCCGAGCTGTAGCTCGAGAAATGCAAGCGCGCCTTCCGCAGGCAGCCACCCCGGGCGGAGCTCGCGCGCCGTTTCAAAGGCATCCCGCGCAGCAGTGTATTGCGCGAGCGCCATTTGGGCGCGACCGAGCGCGAACCATAGCGATACTGCACTCCTATCGACCGCGAGGGCCTGCTGGAAAGCCGCGATTGCCTGATGGTAGCGTCCATGTCTCAGAAATGCGCTTCCGGCACCGGCATTTAGCTCGAACGCATTGGCACCCGCTGCCAAACCCTCTTCCAGCTCACCTTGAGCCGCATCGACGTCGTTGCTATCGAGCGCGAGACGAATCGCGAGCAAGCGCGCCGGAACGGACGCTTTAGCTGCCTCGATCGCGTGCTTCAAATGCTCGCGCGCACGAGCCTTGTTGCCTGCGGCAAGCTCCAGCTCCGCCAATGCGATCCGTGCGCGCTCTTGAGTGGGGTCGGTCTCGAGAAGTTGTCCGAGCACCCGGCGCGCTTCATCCGCGCGCCCCGCGATGACGTGGATGCGGGCAAGCGCGAGCGATAGCTCAGGCACCGGACGGTCCTCGCGTACGGCTTGCGCGAGGTGGCGCCGTGCTCCGTCGAGATCGCCCGTGTGCGCAAGGAAAGACGCCGTGAGGATCACTGCACTGGGTTCGTTCGGAAACTTCTCCACGATGTTCAGCGCATGCCTCGTCGCGGCTTCACGCCCGCGCGTCGCCAGCAACGCTTGCAGCCTTACCGCCTCGCGACGCGACTCGAACCCCTGCGCTTGGCGTCCGTCCAGCATTTTCAATGCACGCTCGGGCTCACCCGCGTGCAGATACGAGGCGGCCAATTGGGTAGCGAGGGCTTCATTGTCAGGGTTCCGTATCAGCTGCTCCTCGAGCAACGCGATGGTCGCCGTGTCGAGCCCCGCTTGTGCAACAGCCGCATCGAACAGCACGTTCAGCCGAGTCGACCCCTGATTCGATTCGAGCGCAGGCACGAGGACCCGCAGCGCGCCATCCGGGTCGTCCAGACGCATTCGCACTTGAGCCAAGAATTGGCGGGCCTCGGCGAGCTCAGGCGCAACGCGCACCGCCTGAGTGAGCTCCGTGCTCGCCTGTTCGAGGTTGCCGGTGGCGGCGAGTGCAACGCCAAAGAGAAAGCGAGCTTGCGCAAACTCGGGTGCCGCTTTCACGACCCGACGCAACTCCGTTGTCGCGCTCGTATAGTCTCCCTTCGCTAGAGCGACGCGACTCGATGCCAACAATGCGATGGGCGATCCCGGCAACAAGCGCGCCATCCTCTCGGCCGTCGTCCTCGCCGCCTCGAGCTCATTCCTGACGAGCTGCAGCTCGAGCATGAGCGAAAGTAGCTCGGTCTGCTTGCGCACATCGAGTTGCCGGGGCGCGAGTTCGCTCGCGCGCTCCAGGCTCGCTAGCGCGCCTGCGGGATCGCGAGTGGCGGTGAGAGTTGCGTACGCCAGCAGGGCCTCGGCCGAATCGGGATACTGCTCAATTAGACGGCGACTCTCTTCCTTCGCCGTTTCGCGCGATCCGCGCGCCGCAAGACACTCGACTCTGCCGATTCGGGCACCGATGAAGTCAGGTCTCGCCGCAATCGCCGCATCGAACGCTTCCACCGCGAGATCGA
>JAAYXG010000655.1 GCA_012516015.1 Lysobacteraceae bacterium
ATAGTGCGCACGAAGTCTTCGCCGAGTTGCGCGAGCGTTGCCCGGTGGCATACAGCCACGCATTCGACGGCTTCTGGGCCGTCACGCGTTACGAGGACGTCCATCGGATCTTGATGGACTGGCAGAACTACACCACCACCGTCCGCAACGTCGTACCCGGATCGTCGACGACCGGTCGCCGCCCGCCGCTGCACTTGGATCCGCCGGAGCACACGCCGTATCGGCGTGCAATCGACCGGGCACTCGGACCGGCGCGCGTCGCGTCGATCGAACCTGCCACCCGTCGTATCGCTCACGATCTCATGCGGGAGTTGGTCGGCCGTCGAGAAGCGGATTTCGTCGAGCACTTTTCCGGCCCGCTGCCCGTCTATGTTTTCGCCGAGTGGATGGGGCTCACCGAAGCACAAGCGCGTGTGCTGCGTCGGACATCTCAGGCGTATGTGAAGGCGTGGGAGTCGTTCGATAAAGAGAGTGTTGCAGTCGCCGCCGAAGGTCTGGCTGCCATGGCGCGCGAGGTGCTGGAGGAACGCCGTCGCGAGCCTCGCGATCCGTTGCTCGATCCGACGAGCTCGCTCATCGAAGCGCGCGACAACAACGGCCAGCCGTTCCCGGAAGCGCTGCTCGCGGGATGTCTGCGTCAGGTGCTCGTCGTCGGGCTCGTGGCGCCGCCGATTCTGCTCGGCAGTATTGCCGTGCATCTGTCGCGCGATCGGGAGCTGCAGCAGCGCTTGCGCGCTGAGCCCGAGCTCATTCCCGATGCGATCGAAGAATTCCTGCGGCTCTACACGCCGTATCGCGGCTTCGCGCGCAGCTCGAGATGTCCGGTCGAGCTCCATGGCCGGAGGATCGAGCCGGGCGAGGCGATCGCGCTCGTCTATGCTTCCGCGAATCGCGACGAGCGCGTATTCGAGGCGCCGAATGAATTCCGGCTCGGGCGCGCGAACATCAAGCAGCACCTCGCGTTCGGCCGCGGCCCGCACGTGTGCGCGGGCATCCCGCTCGCACGTCAGCAGCTCAGGATTGCCTTGGAAGAGCTGCTGCGGCAAACGCGCGATTTCGAGGTTTGCGGCGAGATCAAGATGAGCGGCATGCCCGAGCTGGGGCCGATTTGCGTGCCGCTGCGCCTGACTCCGGCGTGATGGAATGAATCATTCGAGCGGAGGCCCGATTGACGTGGCATCTGCTGTCGGAAAGTTTTCAGGCAGGGTGGCGTCCACTCGTCGACCTGCCAGCCATTGAAGGCCGCGCACGAGCAACGTCTGCACGCCGATATCGCGCACCGTCACGGGATCGGTATCGCCTTTCCAAACGTGGCCGAACGTGGAGGTGTAAACCCGCCCGCGACCGTAGCGCACGACCCATTCGGTGGGCCAATTCAGACCGGTCTTCGGCTCGCGTGCGTATGACAGCACCTGCACTCGTTTCGCCGGTCCTCGCACGAAGTAGTAGACCTCGATGTCGGCTGCGGTCCATTGCCGTGGTAGCCCACGATGGATCGGGTGATCGCCGAGGCGTGTGATGAGCGCATCGAAACGCGGCCCATGACCCGTGCTCTCGCCTTCGCCGGGCACGAAACGCTGCAACCGGCCGTCATCGCTCACGGCGATCGCCGTCCCGAAGGTACGATCCCGCCAGCCGAGGCCGATCATCTCGTTGTACGCCGGCCAATCCGGAAAC